>JBAUUA010001202.1:0-5008 GCA_049582465.1 Bradyrhizobium sp.
TTTATTTTGGCCTCGGACAAGGCATCATCATCGTCGTGCTCGCATTCTTCCTTTTTGCACCCAAGGCAGGACAGGTGCCCGCCGCGGTGCAGAATGCCAACGTAATCCAGACCCGGCGCGATTACGAGCCGACGGAGGTGATCCGCAGTCCGATCTTCTGGCTGATGTATTTCATGTTCGTGATCGTCGGCGCCGGCGGCCTGATGATCACCGCCAACCTCAAGCCGATCGCGGTCGACTGGAAGATCGACAACATTCCGGTCACGATCATGGCGATGACAATGACCGCCGTTACCTTTGCCGCAACGATCGATCGCATCCTGAACGGTCTGACCCGGCCGTTCTTCGGCTGGGTGTCCGACAAGATCGGCCGCGAGAACACCATGTTCATCGCTTTCGGCCTTGAAGGCCTGGGCATCTGGGCACTCTACACGTTCGGCCACGATCCGCTCTGGTTCGTGGTGCTGTCAGGGCTGGTGTTCTTTGCCTGGGGCGAGATCTACTCGCTCTTTCCGTCGACCTGCACCGATACGTTCGGCTCGAAATTCGCGACCACCAATGCCGGCCTGCTCTATACGGCGAAAGGCACCGCGGCCCTGCTGGTGCCCGTTGCGAACTATATGCAGCAGTCCTCCGGTTCGTGGGACCGGGTTTTCATGATTGCTGCAGGCGCGAACATCCTGGCTTCGCTGCTCGCGCTCGTCGTGCTCAAACCCTGGCGACGGTCGGTGGTCGGCAAAGCCATGGTTTGAGAGCCATGGTTTGAGGGCTCATGGCTGCGTAACAAGGCATCGGCGTAAGCCGCAGCGCAAAAAACGACGCACAGGCGCTCATCCCGCAGGGGATGAGCGCTTTTTTTCGGCCGTCGGTCTGGTCGCGTGAACCAGCAATGCTGGGCCCCGGATTTTCCGCTTGCGAAATAGGCAGCGCTGCGGCCTAGACTAAATTCGAACTTGCGCATTGGAATATAATATACCAGACTTTGGATGAAGCGCCGGCGGACGTTCAGAGTCAGTTCAAAAAAGCGCGCATTCGGAGGAAACCATGGCTAACGCAGCAACTGCGCCAACTCAGGCACCGTCCAACAGCTTTCGCTGGATGCAACTCATCATCGGCGTCATCTGCATGGGGATGATCGCCAATCTCCAATATGGCTGGACGTATTTCGTCGGCCCGATGGCGAAGGCGAATTCCTGGGACGTCGCCGGTATCCAGGTCGCATTCAGCATTTTCGTCGCGCTGGAAACCTGGCTCACGCCGCTCGAAGGATGGATCGTCGACTCGCTCGGTCAGCGCGGCCCGAAACTGATGGTCGCGGCCGGTGGCGTTTTCGTCGCCCTCGGCTGGCTGATCAACGCCAAGGCCTCGTCGCTGGAGATGCTCTATCTCGGTGCCGTCGTGTCGGGCATTGGCGCCGGAGGCATCTATGCAACCTGCGTCGGCAATGCCGTGAAATGGTTTCCCGATCGTCGCGGTCTCGCCGTGGGCCTGACGGCCGCCGGATTTGGCGCCGGCGCGGCCGTCACCGTGATTCCGATTCAGCACATGATTGCCTCGATCGGATATGCGGACACCTTCTACTGGTTCGCCATAGGCCAAGGCGCGGTCATCTTCGTGCTGGCATGGGTCCTCCGCCCGCCGCTGCCGGGTGAGGTTCCGACCGGATCCGCCGTCAAGGTCCTGCAGTCGAAGACCTCAAGCACGCCGGGCCAGATGCTCGCATCGCCGGTGTTCTGGCTGCTCTACGTCATGTTCATCCTGGTGTCAGCCAGCGGATTGATGGTGGCGGCGCAGATCGCCTTGATCGCCAAGGACTACGGCGTAGCGCAGACCGTGATTCTGTTCGGCGCCAGCACGCTGATCGTGGCTGGCGTGATCGACAATCTCGCCAACGGCGGCGCACGGCCGTTCTTCGGCTGGGTGTCGGACCAGATCGGGCGCGAATATACCATGGCGATCGCCTTCTCCGCAGGCGGCGTGGCCTACTGGCTGTTGGGAACGGCCGGCACGACACCATGGACTTTCGTGATCTGCGCGGCGCTGATCTTCTTCACCTGGGGCGAGATCTTCAGCCTGTTCCCCTCGACCTGCACCGACATGTTCGGCCCGAAATACGCGACCACGAACACCAGCCTGCTCTATACCGCCAAGGGCCTGTCGGCCTTCGTCGTTCCGCTGGCCAACATCCTGAAATCGTATACCGGCAACTGGCACGCCGTGTTCGCCGTCGCCGCCATCATGAACTTCATCGTGGTGGCCATGGCGCTGTTCGTGGTGCGGCCGATGCGGATCTCGATCAGTGCGTCGGAAAACAAGGACGCGGTCGGACACGCCCACCCGGCGGAGTGACGGACCGCTCAGGGCAACAGCGTCCGCCACGGGCGTTGAACGACATTCTCCCGAAGACGGCAAAAGGCGCACCTTGGTGCGCCTTTTTCTTCGGCCTGAAAAATTGACACACAGGCATACCACGGGGCATTTTGTCGACTTGCAATGCCCACACGGGCTGCCCACGGAGGCGAGTTTGAATCGCCGAAGGGTCAATATTCCTGCCTATTTCTTTGATTTCGGGATCGCCATTTTTCTTCTGCGATCAAATTGACAATTGGCATAATGTATACCAATCTGATTGTCACAAAGACGCCCCCTAGCTCTCACCTGATGGAGGTTGCGATGCAAGTCGGAGACATCCTGCGCAAGAAAACTGCTCGCGTTGCGACGGTGCGAATGAATGAAACCGTCGGCATTGCCGCTCAACTGATGCGCGCCAGCAATATCAGCGCGCTCGTGGTCAAGGATGTCGTGCGGACCGAAGGCAACACCGCGGTCGGCATGTTCACCGAACGCGACGTGGTCCGCGCCATCGCCGAGCATGGCGCGGCCGGCGTCAACCTCAAGGTCTCGCAATTGATCTCCGTGCAGCAGCTGGTTTCCTGCAAGTCGATCGACACGCTCGAACATGTTCGTCATCTGATGAACCGAAACCACATCCGCCATTTGCCTGTCATCGACAATTACAGCCTGATCGGCGTCATCAGCATGCGCGACATTTCGAGCGCATTCGATGACGAGGCCACCGCCGCGGCGAGATCCGTCGCCTGAGAGTCACGCCCTCCCCGATCGCCTGGGGCTTCGAGCTGTCGCTCGAGGCCGCGGGGTTACCTGCGCGGAGTTTTCCCCCATGCTCGGAAGCGTGCGCTGGGTCGCCGCGTGCGCCGGGCTGTAAAAGGGAATTGTCCGCCGCGCGGAAACAACGTCCGGTTTTTGCGTGATCGCGCGGCCCTGACCCGCTTCGCCCCCCGTGGACTTTTGCGGGGGGTGACGGCATCCTGCCCCTCGAAATCACATAAACGAGGCGTGCGCATCGTCCGCACCGGGGGAACAGAGGGCCAAAAATGCTCAAAACACGATTTACCGAACTGGTCGGCGTCGAACACCCGATCGTGCAGGGTGGCATGCAATGGGTCGGGCGGGCCGAACTGGTTGCCGCCGTTGCCAACGCCGGCGCGCTCGGCTTCATCACCGCGCTGACGCAGCCGACGCCGGAGGATCTGACGAAGGAAATCGCGCGCTGCCGCGGCCTGACCGACAAGCCGTTCGGCGTCAACCTCACCATCCTGCCCTCGATCAAACCGCCGCCTTATGCGGAATACCGCCAGGCCATCATCGAGAGCGGCATCAAGATCGTCGAGACCGCCGGCAACAAGCCGCAGGAACACGTCACCGAACTCAAGAAGCACGGCGTCATCATCGTGCACAAATGCACCAGCGTCCGCCACGCATTGTCGGCCGAGCGCATGGGGGTCGACGCGATCTCGATCGACGGTTTCGAGTGCGCCGGCCATCCCGGCGAGGACGATACGCCCGGCCTGATCCTGATCCCGGCCGCCGCCGACAAGGTGAAGATCCCGATGATCGCCTCGGGCGGGTTCGGCGACGGCCGCGGCCTGGTCGCAGCACTGGCGCTCGGCGCCGAGGGCATCAACATGGGCACGCGCTTCATGTGCACCAAGGAGAGCCTGATCCATCAGCTCGTGAAGGAGCGCATCGTCGCCAACGACGAACGCGAGACCGAACTGATCTTCCGCACCATGCGCAACACCTCACGCGTCGCCAAGAATGCCATCAGCAGCAAGGTCGTCGCGATGGAAAAGGAAGGCGCGAAATTCGAGGATGTCCGCGAGCTCGTGGCCGGCGCGCGCGGCAAGATGGTCTACGCGTCAGGCGACGCCGACGAGGGCATCTGGTCGGCAGGCCAGGTGCAGGGATTGATCCACGATATCCCCTCCTGCGGCGAACTGGTGTCGCGCATCATCCGCGAGGCGGAGACCATCATTCGAAGCCGGCTCGAAGGCATGATGTCCGGTGCCCGGCGTGAAGCCGCCGAATAAGCGGCTTCGCCTCCTCGCCAGCGCCCTTGCTCATCAAACGGGAATGAATTCATGAAGGCTTATGTCTACGGCGCCAGCGGCGCTGCCATCACCGACGTGGCAAAACCCGTGCCCAAGGGCACCCAGGTGCTGGTCAAAGTGAGCGCCTGCGGCCTCAACCGCGCCGACCTCGGCATGACCAAGGGCCACGTCCATGGCAGCGCCGGCGGCGTCGGCACCGTGCTCGGCATGGAATGGGCCGGCGAAGTCGCCGAACTCGGCCCCGACGCCAAAGGCGTCAAGGTCGGCGACAAGATCATGGGCTCGGGTTCTGCCGCGTTCGCGGAATATACGCTGGCCGATCACGGCCGGCTGTTCCGCACGCCTTCGAACATGAACTTCGAGGAAGCGGCCACCCTCCCCGTCGCGCTGGCGACCATGCACAATGCGGTCGTCACCAACGGCGCGCTGCAGCCGGGCCAATCGGTGCTGATTCAAGGCGCGAGTTCCGGCGTCGGCCTGATGGCGATGCAGATCGCAAAATTCAAGCGCGCCAGGCTCGTGGTCGGATCCTCGACCGATGCGATGCGCCGCGGCCGCCTGAAGGAATTCGGCGCCGATCTCGCGGTGGATTCGTC
>JBAUUA010001203.1:0-1651 GCA_049582465.1 Bradyrhizobium sp.
GGTAACTGCACGGTGCTAAGTGCTTTGGCGGGCCGCGCAACAAAACTCCTTGGTTAAGCTTGCCGGTTAAGCTTGCTGGTTAAGCTTGATGTCCGCGCTGCGGGTTAATTCTGGAACCGCGATCCACGTCCCCCCGGCCGTCACGCCAAAAGTTGCTTCTCGATTTCATGGACCGGCATCTTGACGAGGTCCTTGTGCAGTTCGCCCTGAATGGCCTTGCGAACCGCGGCCGAATAATCCGCGCGGATCATGCCGAGCGCGCGGGGCGAGGCCACCATGGTCAGCGACGTGGTCTCGCCCGTGGTGACGGCGAGATTGAGCCGGTCGGCCAGGGTCTTGAGGAAAGTGCGTTCGGCTTCGTCGTGCCAGTCGGTCTGCTCGACCGAGCTTCGCGCGCTGCCCACCGATTGGTACACCTTGCCGGGCGGCGAACTTCCCTGCGCGGAGGTCGGGAGGTCGGGGTGCTCGTGCACTTCCCTGGTGTGCAGATTCGGAAACATGCGGTCGCCGAGATTTTCCAGGATAAGCGCCTTTCGGCCGTCGCACACGACGATCCAGTCACCGGTGCCGATCTTGATTTTTGTCATTGAGAAACTCCGAAGGAGGTCAATTCTGGTCTTGGGGAAACAAGCAATTCTGGCGCCGAACAAAAAGGGCCTGGCGTCGAGGAAGAAGGGCCTGGCGTTGAAGGAGAAAGCATTGGCGTCGAAAATGGTTCAAAGATGCCCCTCGAAATCCTCAAGAGACTTGCCGAACTCCGACAGGGCCTCTTCGAGATAGTCGGCGAGCATCGGCGTCCCGATCAGGTAGGAGGCCGTGCGGTTGTTGTGGGCGCGCGCCGCCTCGGCTCGCAGGTCGCTCCAATTGTCGAGATCGCCGTCGCCGCGGCCGAGCCACATCAGGGCCACGAGGTCGATCTGCTCGTCGACGTTCAGCCCTCGAATGAAAGTGGAAAGCTCGGAGCGATCGGTCTCCCTGCTATGGTCGTCGAGCCCGTAGCTCGTATCGTCGTCGCTCAAATCCGCGACCAGGTCCGACTCGGTGGCCTTGCTGTCGGATTGACGGGATTTGGCGACGATGAAGAACGCCTTTTCCGGCGAGATCGACAGGTTCGGAATCCTTCGCATGCCATACACCTCCTGAGAGCAGGCGTAAGCCTTTTTCCCAACCGCACCAAAGGTCAGACTAGGAGGTCCCGGTCGGCGGCACCTTGCGCAAGATCAAGGCGATGGCCGGCCAAATCGCCCCCGGCCGCCGGGCAGACGACGCCTACACGCGGGCTGCGTCGCAGGAACGTGACAGACTGCTCAATACCACCTCAAGAGCATCTGCCGCGGCCGCTGAGGATTGCCCGACGAGCCGATCCTCACCACGTGCTGTTGCCGAACAGGCTGAACTGAGGCTGTTGCGCCACCAGCATCACCGGCGGGGCCGGACGCCGCTTGGCGATCTTGCGTTTTCGCTGCACGGGTTTTTCCAGCTTTTTCGGATCCGACAGCTGCGCCTGCGTTCGATCGGACGCCGGCAGCTGGGCAAATGCCTCGCGCACGCCCGCCCTGGCCGGGACGTCGGCTACCCTGACGGGGGCCGGGACGCTGGCTATCGTGGTCGCTGGCGCAGGAACGATGGTCGGCTGATTGGTGTCGAAGAC
>JBAUUA010001204.1:0-1968 GCA_049582465.1 Bradyrhizobium sp.
CTCGGGCACGTGTTCGACGCCACTGAGATGCAGGACCCGTTCCGCGCGGACTTCATGACGATCTGGGGGCTGCCCGGCGGCGCCAGCGCCTGGTGGACGCCGTTCGCCGGCGACCACGGCAGCCCCGGAGAGTGGTTCGCGGAGTCCTACAGGCTCTGCGCGCTATACGGGCCGCAGATGCCCTACCACGCGTGGATGACCGACTGGCCCGCCTACGGGTTCCCGGGCGACCGCGACTCGGCCCAGCAGGACGCCTCCTGCCGGCTCATCCTCAACGTCGGTGCCGCGGCAGGCCTGCCCACTCCCGCCAGCCCGACGGTGTACGCGCCTCGCGTGCTCATGCAAGGGAACCGCAAGGCGGCCGAATGCCGCGGCAAAGACCTGCTGCTGCTCGGCAAGCAGGTGCGGTGCGAGAGGGCGGGTGGCGGCTCTCCAGCCGGCCCATGGACCGTCATGCTCCAGACCCGACACATGGGCAAGGCAGAGCTCCGCCGCGTTCGCCTGACAGCCGCCAACGGCCGACCGGCGTTCGCCCTCGTCCGTCGGTAGCCGCACGCGCCAAGCGCATCGCCACACCTCGTCCTTCGCCCGTCGCAGGCGCGCACCACCGCCGCCACACTTGTCCGCGCATACCAGACGGCGGGCCGGCTCGGAACGACTGCTTTTGTTCACGCGCCAGCTCGGGCCGGACCATCGCAACGGCGACAGCACAAACGCGCGGTCGGTCGCTGTTACGTCGCCATTGCGATGGCGCGCCGCATCCCGGCGGCCAAGTCAAAAGCAGTCGCCCCGGGTCCGGGCACCCGGCGCCCCAGCCGCGGCGCTCGAACTACGAGCCTCATGACTGCTTCGAGTTGAGAGCAGCCATGCCGGAACAGGCCATCGCGCAGCCGCGTTTGTCCGACAGCAAGTCATGCGGTCTAGATCGTCAGCGCTCGCCGTGGCGGCTGCTTCGCGTCGAGGGCAGCAGCGCCGACGTGCTCGATCGCAACTGTCTGCTGACGCTGATTGAGCGCGGCGAGGTCGCGTATCAGCGCTGTCCAAGGAGCGCGGCCAGTTCGCGCCGCTGACGCTCCGAAAGTCCGCCGAGAGTCTTGCTCGGCGCGATCCGGCACTGCTTAAGGATCCGATTCACCTTCACGCGCCCATACTTGGGAACGGAGAGCAGCAGGTCGAAGACCTTTGCAGTCTGTAGATACTCGGGTGGTTCGAGAAGGAGCACATGGATCGTTTGGCGGCCAGCCTTGAGGTCGCGCTTCAACTGCGCTCTGCGCCTTCGTACCACGTTGGCACGCCGAAGCGCCTCCATGCGCTGCGTGCTGGTACGTTCCGGCGCGACCAAAGGCTTGGCCGACGGTCCACTGGCCGGCGGCCTGACCGACGGCATGGGCGCCGACTATACATAAAGCTCGCGGAACGTACATAAAGCTCGTGGCACGTACATAACGCTCGCGGAACGACGATCGGCCACGGGGCCGGCGCTGACGTCTCGGCGCGAGCCTTCCGACGAGCGTTCGTGCAGCCCCCGTGAGTGCGAAAACCGTGCGTACGCCCTATGTGCGACGTGGCCCGTCGGCTCGGCGCTGAAGATCGGGCGAAGCCCGCCGGCTGCCCACAGGCGTTCGGTGTCGGATCGGCTTGCGGACGCGCAGCTGTCCGCCGGCGGCCGCCGCTTGCCACGCGTAGCGGCAACCTGATCGTCACCGCCGTTCGGAACAGGCTCTCGGTGGTCGTCCAACCCGCCGCCCCGTGCGGTTGGGCGCTGGCAGTCACATCGTCGCCGCCTAAGCAGGGACGCTATCCCGCGTCCGGCCTCTCGGAGCGTGCTCGATCTAGCAGCGCGACAGAGGCCTCGCACGCTGTGAGTGATCTCATGCTTGGAGGATCGGCGGCTGCGACGTCGAGCGTGTGGTTGCAGGTCCGTGCTCGTTGGTCTGTCCCCGCCCAGACTTGCGTCGGGGCTCCTGG
>JBAUUA010001205.1:0-3563 GCA_049582465.1 Bradyrhizobium sp.
GACGAATATTCCGATCCGGAAAAAGGCTCGGGCGCGGTGAAGGTGACGCCGGCGCACGACTTCAACGATTTCGAGGTCGGCCGCCGCCACAGCCTGCCGCAGATCAGCGTGCTCGATCAGGAGGCCCGCATCAATCTGGTCGGCAACGAGGATTACCTGCGCGGATTGCCGGAAGGCGCGCACCAGCTGGCGGAAGAGTTGCGGGGCATGGACCGCTTCGCAGCGCGCAAACTGATCCTGGCTCGGCTGGAGGATTTCGGTTTCCTGGAGCGGACCGAGCCGAACACGCATATGGTGCCGCACGGCGATCGCTCCGGCGTCATCATCGAGCCCTATCTCACCGACCAGTGGTACGTCGACGCCAAGACGATGGCGCAGCCGGCGATTGCGGCGGTGCGCTCGGGCGCGACCAGCTTCGTGCCGAAGAACTGGGAAAAGACCTATTTCGAGTGGATGGAGAACATCCAGCCCTGGTGCATCTCGCGCCAGCTCTGGTGGGGCCACCAGATTCCGGCGTGGTACGGGCCTGATGGCAAGGTGTTCGTCGCCGAGAGCGAGGAGGAAGCGGTCGGCAACGCGCTCGGCTATTACGTCGAGCAGGAAGTCATCACGCCGGAGCAGGGGCGGGAGATGGCGCTCGACCGCAACAAGCGCGCGGATTTCATCATCCGCGACGAGGACGTGCTCGACACCTGGTTTTCCTCCGCGCTGTGGCCGTTCTCGACGCTGGGATGGCCCGACCAGACGCCGGAGGTGAAGCGCTATTATCCCACCAACGTGCTGGTGACGGGCTGGGACATCATCTTCTTCTGGGTCGCCCGGATGATGATGATGGGCTTGCATTTCATGAAGGAGGCGCCGTTCTCCACCGTTTACATCCACCGCCTGGTTCGCGACGAGAAGGGCGCTAAGATGTCGAAGTCGAAAGGCAACGTCATCGACCCCCTCGGCGTCATCGACGACTATGGCGCCGACGCGCTTCGTTTCGCGCTGGCGCGCGGGGCCGCGCACAGCCACGACATCAAGCTGTCGCCGCAACTCGTGGAGACCAACCGCAACTTCGCGACCAAGCTGTGGAACGCCTGCCGTTTCGCCGAAATGAACGATTGCGTGCAGCCGCCCGGCTTCGACCCGACGAAAGCGGAAAATACGCTGAACCGCTGGATCGCGCACGAGACCGCGCGCGCCACCCGCGAGGTCACCGAAGCGATCGAGGCCTACCGCTTCAACGACGCCGCGAACGCGATCTATCGTTTCGTCTGGAACGTCTATTGCGACTGGTATCTCGAGCTCGCCAAGCCCGTGCTGATGGGCGAGGAGGGTGAGGCCAAGACGGAGACCCGGGCCATGGTGGCGTGGGCGCGCGACGAGATCCTCAAGCTGCTGCATCCCTTCATGCCCTTCATCACCGAAGAGCTGTGGGCGGTGACCGCCAGCCGCGACGGACTGCTCACGCTGGCGCCATGGTCGCGCAAGGCCAGTGACCTCACGCCGGAGCAACTGGTGCTGATGTCGACCGTCGGCCCCAACGACGCCCTGATTCCGCCGGTCCTGCTGGCGTTCGACGCCGCCGAGTTCACCGATACGTCGGCCGAGGCCGAGATCGGCTGGGTGGTCGATCTCGTCACCGCGATCCGCTCGGTGCGCGCCGAAATGAACATTGCGCCGGCGACGCTGACGCCGCTGGTGCTGGCCGGCGCCTCGGCCGAAACCCGAGAACGCGTGCCGCGCTGGAGCGACGTGATCAAGCGGATGGCCCGGCTCGCCGACATCTCCTTTGCCGACCGCGCGCCGGAAGGCGCGGTGCAGCTTCTGGTGCGCGGCGAGGTCGCGGCCCTGCCGCTCAAGGGCGTGATCGACCTGTCGGCCGAGAAAGCGCGGCTCGACAAGGAGCTTGCAAAAGCCGAGGCCGACATCAAGCGCGTCGACGCCAAGCTTTCCAACGAGAAGTTCGTCGCCAACGCGCCGGAAGAGATCGTCGAAGAGGAAAAGGAAAAGCGCGACGCCGCCGAAGCGCGCAAGGCCAAGATTCTGGAAGCGCTGGAACGGCTGAAGAACGCGGCGTAGAGTGTTCCAGTTGGGTGGCTTCCCCGGACGATCCTTTGGATCGCCGGGAGAATCATGAGGCCACGGTATAAGCGGCGAATTGTACTCGAGTGGGATCGATGCTCGACCACGTTTCCATCACCGTGTCCGATATATCAGCCGCCGAACGCTTCTACGATGCGATCATGAACGTGCTCGGCGTCGTCAAGGTCGGCCGCCGCGACGACTGGCTGGGCTATGGCGAACGGGCGCGGCCGGCGCATCCCGATCGCATCTACATCGCAATCCGCAAGGGCGCGAAGCCGGAAGAGGCCTTCGGCCGCCACTGGTGCTTCAAGGCGAAGTGGCGGACCCAGGTCGATGCCTTCTGGGACGCCGGCATCGCCGCCGGCGGCACCGATGACGGCCCGCCCGGCCTGCGCAATTACCACGCCTCATACTATGCGGCATTCCTGAGAGATCCCGACGGCAACCGCATCGAAGCCGTCTGCCATCACCCGGTCTGAGGAGGGGCACTTTGCGCGCAGGGCAGCCCAGTCGAACCGCGCTGGGCGCGGCCGCCTATCGTGCCGTCCACCAGACGCTGGAAGGCGGCGTGATCTTCCGCGACCCTTACGCCGTGCAAATCCTCGACGATGAGACCCGTGCCGGCCTCGCCGGCATGGCGGCCGATCCATCGCTGCGGCCGATGCGGCTGATGATCGCCGCGCGCAGCCGGTTTTCGGAGGAGACGCTGGCGGCCTGCGTGGCACGCGGCGTGCGCCAGGTGGTCGTGCTCGGCGCCGGCCTCGATACGTTTTCGCTGCGCAACCCGTATGCCGGCATTCGCGTGTTCGAGGTCGATTATCCCGCCACCCAGGGCTGGAAGCGCGAGCGGCTGGAACAGGCGGGCCTCGCCGTGCCCGATACGCTGACCTTCGCGCCCGTCGATTTCGAGCGGCAAAGCCTGGCCGACGGTTTGGCTGCCGCCGGCTTTCGCGCCGATCGCCCCGCCTTCTTTCAGTGGCTCGGCGTGGTGCCCTATCTGACCCGCGCGGCGATCTCGCAGACGCTGGATTACATCGCGGCTGTGCCAAAATCCGAAGTCGTGTTCGACTATGGCGAGCCGTTCGAGAACTATTCCGAAGAACGCCGCGCCAACGTGATGGCCGTTGCTGAAAGAGCGGCCGCGCGCGGCGAGCCGTGGCTCAGCCAGTTCGATCCGGCCGAGATGTCGGACTTGCTGCATAAGGCGGGTTTTGCGGAAATCGAAGACCTCGGCATGGCCGCGCTCAGCGAGCGTTTTTACGGCGCGCTGAAAAAGCACGCCAGGACGGGTCCCGGCGCGCATGTGGTTCGGGCGCAGCGCTGATCGCTCGTGAAACCCGCCACCATAGGGTGGTTGGAGATGCAACTGATTTGCCCGTCGAGGCTGGGCAAGAACTCGGTAATTTCGAGGGTTGGTGTACGATTCGACTTATGACGAATCGCCCATTCAAGACCGGCGAGAGCCGGCATCAGCCCAGTCTGCTTCCTCC
>JBAUUA010001206.1:0-11744 GCA_049582465.1 Bradyrhizobium sp.
CGACGACGTCGGGCAGTTCCTCGTCGCAGATTTCGGCCCTGAATGCGGCCCAGGCGATGGCGCAACAGCTCAACTCGACGACGCAGGGCATTCAAACGCTGAGGACCAATGCCGAGCAGGACATCAGCATCTCGGTGGGCCAGGCCAACGCCGCGATGAGCCAGATCGCGACGATCAACACCCAGCTTCAGGGAATGAACCCGACCGATCCGACAGCCGCGACGCTGATGGACCAGCGCGACGCTGCCATCAACCAGTTGTCGCAGCTGATGGACATCCGCGTCTCCGCAGCCGGCAACAACCAGACCGTCGTCTATACGACAAATGGCGTCGAGCTGGTCGGAGCACAGGCGTCCCAGCTCGCGTTCAATTCGAAGGGAACGCTGAACGCCAATTCGCAATGGAACAGCAATCCGACCCTGTCGTCCGTCGGCACCATCACCTGCACGCTCGGCAACGGCGCCACGGTCGATATGATCGCCACCCACTCGATCACCTCGGGCCAGATCGCCGCCGATGTTACGCTGCGCGACAAGACGCTGGTCCAGGCGCAGGCTCAGGTCGATCAGCTGGCGGCGTCGATGGCGAGCGCGCTGTCGGACAAGACCACGGCCGGCACCGCGGTGACCGGACCGCCCGCGGGTTTCAGCCTCGACGTGTCGAATGTGCTGCCGGGCAACACGGTCAACCTGACCTACACCGATACTGCGACCAACACCCAGCACCAGGTGACGATCGTCAACGTGACCGATCCGGCCGCGCTTCCGCTGCAGAACGCGCCCGGCGCCAATCCGAAGCAGATCGGGATCAATTTCTCCGGCGGCATGGCCTCGATCGTTTCGCAATTGAATACGGCGCTCGGCAGCAGCAATCTGCAATTCTCGAATCCGTCCGGTTCAATCCTGAACGTGACCGACAACGGGGCCAGTACCGCGAAGGTCAACGCGGCTTCGGTCACGACAACCGCCTCGTCGCTTGCCAACGGCAACGTACAGCTGCCGCTCTTTACCGACGGGAATTCGCTGTACACGGGCGCGATCACCTTTGCCGGCTCGCAGCAGACCGGTCTGGCGGGGCGCATCACGGTCAATTCCGCGCTGCTCACCGATCCTTCCAAGTTCACGATTTACAATACCTCGCCCGTGACGAATGCCGGTGACACCTCGCGTCCCGACTATCTCTATTCGCAATTGACCTCCGGCACATTTGCCTACTCGCCGCAGACCGGGCTCGGCACTGCCGCGTCGCCCTTCAAGGGAACGCTGAGCGCTTACATGCAGCAGTTCCTGAGTCAGCAGGCCAATGCATCGACTTCGGCGACCCAGCTCCAGCAGGGACAGGATGTCGTCGTCAGCGCGCTGCAGCAGAAAATGAATTCCACGTCCGGCGTCAATATTGATACCGAGATGTCCAACCTGATTTCAATCCAGAATACCTATGCCGCGAACGCTCACGTGATGTCTGTGGTGCAGACCATGATGACCAGTTTGATGCAGGTCCAGGTGTAAGGCGACAAGTGTAGGACGACAAAGTGTAAGGCGGTCGACATGGCTATCAATGGCATCACTTACGGCACCTCTTCCGTTCTGAACCAGTCGGTGCTGAATCTGAAGAACCAGATGACGGTTCTGCAGTCCCAGCTGACGAGCGGAGTAAAGTCGACCACCTATGCCGGGATGGGCGTCAACGAGGGATTCGCGATTGCCGCCCGGTCGCAACTTTCGAACATTTCCGCGTTCACCGACACCATGACCAACATCAACGCCGATATTGGCATCGCCAATACGGGGCTGCAGTCGATGGTCGATATCGGAAACACGATGGTCAACGCGGCCAACAGCACGATGCAGACCTTGAATGGCAGCGGACAGACCATCGCCCAGTCTACGGCGTACTCCCAGCTCTCCTCGATGCTCGGGATTCTCAACCTGCAGGCCGGCGACCGCTACCTGTTCTCGGGCAACGCCATCAATACCCCTGCGGTGGCTCCGATCGACACCATCCTCAACGGGACTACCACCCAGGCCGGATTGAAGCAGGTGATTTCCGAGCGCCAGCAGGCCGATCTCGGCACCAACGGTCTCGGGCGCCTCATTATCAATTCTCCGACGGCGACGTCGGTGCAGGTGGTCGAGGACGCCGCCGGCTCCCCGTTCGGCCTGAAGTTGAGCGCGGTCTCGTCCTCGCTGACTGGCGCGACTGTAACCGGTCCGGCCGGCTCGCCGTCAGGCGTTTCGATCAGCCTCGGCGCCACCAATCCCAACAACGGCGACAAGGTGAGCTTTTCGTTCAAGCTTCCCGACGGCACAACGGAATCGATTCAGCTCACCGCCTCGAGCGCGACGCCGCCGCCGACCGGCAGTTTCGCCATCGGCACGACTCCGGCGGCGACCGCTGCCAACCTGAATGCCGCGCTGACCACGGCGATCGGCACGCTAGCCAATACCTCGCTCGTGGCCGCGTCGGCGATCCAGGCCGGCAACGATTTTTTCAGCTCCGCCGCAACGGTCACGGGGAGCGGGGTCACCAACAAGGCTGCGCCTGCCTCGTCGATCAGCGGTGCGACGCTGTTGTCCGGTGGCCCGGGCACGGATTCGCTGGGTGCCAGTTTTGCGCCGGGCGACACCATCACCGTCAACGGCACCCCCATCACCTTTGTCACCTCCGGAGCGACCGGCAACCAGGTCAATGTCACCGACAGCGTCCAGACCCTGCTCTCCAAAATCGATTCGATTACCGGCACCTCGACCCCCTCGACCGTCAGCGACGGCGTGATTGCGCTGCACAATGACAGCGGCACGGGCCTCGCCGTATCGAGCTCGAACTCCGCCGCGTTCGCGGCGCTAGGCTTCGGCGCCGTCGCCTCCCAGCCGCCGCTGGGGATCGCAGGGACCGCGGTCAACAACCAGGCTACCACCCCCGCGCCGATCACCGGCGCGACGCTGTTGTCCGGTGCCGCGGGCACGGATTCGCTGGCCGCCAGCTTCGGGCTCACGGACACCATCACCGTCAACGGCACGCCCATTTCGTTTGTCACCTCCGGCGCAACCGGCAACCAGCTCAACCTCACCGACAGCGTCCAGACGATGCTGGCGAAAATCGATTCGATTACCGGCACCACGATCCCGTCCACCGTCAGCAACGGCGTGATCACACTGCGCAGCAATGCCGGATCGAGCCTGACAGTCACGACCACGAATTCGGCTGCGTTTACCGCGCTCGGCCTCAATACCCCCTCGACGGCGACCCTGCCGCCGCTGCAGGTCGCGGGAAGCGTCGCCACCAACAAGGCTGCCGTTCCCGGGCAAATCAGCGGTGCGACGCTGTTGTCCGGCGGCCCGAGCACGAACTCGCTGTCCACCAATTTCGCGGCCGGCAATACCATCACCGTCAACGGCACGACCATTTCGTTCAATAGCGGTTCGGGCACCTCGGGCTCGGCCGCCGCAGGCACCCTCTCCATCGACGTTACCGCCCCCGGTAGCACCGTTGCGAGCCTTCTGACGGCGATCGATGCGATCACCGGCACCACGGTGCCGTCGACTATCAGCAACGGCGTGATCACCCTGAACAGCAGCAGCGGCGCCAAGCTGAGCGTCACCAGCACGAATGCTGCCGCGTTCGGGGCGCTGGGCCTTGGCGCCACCGCACCGGCGGCAGTGCCGCCGCTGCGGGTCAGCGGTTCCCCATTGGGCACGGCGACATCGCAGGTCAGTGGCACGCCGGCGAATACGGTCACCTGGTACACCGGTCAAACCGGCCCCGGATCGGCCCGCGCCTCGGCGACCTCGCGCGTCGATCAGTCGGTGACCGTGCAATACGGAATACGCGCCAACGAGCAGGCCATCCGTTCGCAGCTTCAAACGCTGGCGGTTTTCGCTTCAGTCACCACGTCGCCGACCAATCCGAATGGCGCCTTGGCGGTCCAGGCGCTCAGTCAGCGGGTGACGCAAAATCTTCAGCCGCAGGCGGGGCAGCAGACCATTGAGGATATCCAGGCCGATCTCGCGACGGCGCAGGCGACCATGAAAGACGCTGGCGCCCGGCAAACGCAGAACAAGGCGATGCTGCAGAATCTCGTCGACCAGGCCGAGACCGTTTCTACCGATCAGGTGGCCAGCGAGATTCTGGCGCTTCAGACCAGCCTGCAGGCGTCCTACCAGACGACCTCGATGCTCTCTCAGCTGACGCTGACCAGGTATCTTCCGGTCGGTTAGTCCGCGCGGTCGAGGCGAGGGCCTGAATTGCGGCACTGCGGCGGCCTCGCTATCGGCCGTGCTGGCGCCGCTGTCTCGGGAATCCTGTGGCCGACCGTACGGATGGGCGAGGGGGCCTTCAGCCAAAGCTTGGCCGGGCGGCCGGGCACCACCTTGCCGAGAATTGCGGCATGCCCCGTTAGCCTTTCATTAACCACGTCTATTTACAGTTTGGTGACGACTAGGGCCGCGCCTCGCTTTGGAGCTGATCATGACCGACCAAATTCACCTTGTGGTAGCCACGCCGTGCTTCGGCGGCCAGGTCTCCACCATCTATGCCGGCTCCATCTTCCACTTGCAGCGGGCGGTCCGGGCCAAGTCCAATATCGACCTGTCGGTTCTGATGCGCGAGGGTGATGCGCTGATCACGAGGGCGAGAGCCAATCTGATGACGCTCTTTCTCGACGATCCCACCACGACCCACCTGTTGTTCGCCGACGCCGATATCGGTTTCACGCCCGATCAGGTTTTCCGGCTGATCGAGTCGGGGGCGGACGTCGTGGCCGGCGTCTATCCGATCAAGCGGCTCAACTGGGAGAAGGCGAAGCGGATGCTGGGAACCGACCGGCCGGTAGCGCCATCGGCCGCGCTCGACTACGTGCTGGAGATCGACGACCCGGATCACGTTGTGGCCGTCAACGGATTCACCCGCGTGCGTTACGCCGGAACGGGCTTTCTGATGATCAGGCGTCACGTGCTGGAAAAGATGTGCGAGCATCCCGACTACGCGCCGCTGCAGTTCTTCCGCGAACATTCCATCGATGAACTCGCCGGAAGTCCCAACCGTTTTGCGCTGTTCGACTGCATGATCGATCGCAAAACCGGGACCTATCTCAGCGAGGATTTCGCCTTCTGCAAGCGCTGGACCGATATCGGCGGCGAAATCTGGGCCGATCTCGAAAGCCGCCTCGACCACGTCGGCCCATCGGTATTTCGTGGCGATGTCTCGTCGCAATTTGCCCAGGCTGCAGGCGACGCGACGGCGAGAGCGGCGAATGCCGCATGAATCCGGGCCGGCGCTGAGCGCCGTGCTGCGTCCGCCACGGCGAGCGATCATCCTCTTCGTACGCCACGTCTGGAGTTCCTGAATGCCGCCCGATTCTAATCAACGGACCGGAGCCTCCGAACCAGTCTGCGCGGACCGGATCGGATTCGCCGAGCTTACGGCGATGGCGTTCAACGGGATGGACCTGCGGCCGTTGCGTGACCAGCTGATCTCGAAGGTTGTGGGCGGTACGGCCGGCGCGGGCGAAGGGCTCGACCTCTCCCTGATCACGCAGCTATTGGGCGACAAGCAGACGGGCCTGTCGATTCAGGCGGAAGTGCTTGCCTTCCATCAATTGTTTCGCTCGCCATGTTCGGCGCAGCCGCCCAGGCTCCGCGTGCTTGCGCTTGCGGCCGCGATCGACATGGGCGGCAATACGCCGATCGAGTTCCTGCTGGAGGAATCCGGCATCGAACTGAAGACGCTTTATGTGATTCCGGGAATCGAGCTGCCGTCGCCGCTGCCCGAGCATGACGTCGCGATTGTGATAGCTTCCGACAGCGATGAATGCCGCGAGGCGCTGCGCATCATCGACGAGATGGCGCCGCGCTGGCCGCGCCCGATGCTCAATCCGCCGCGTCGCGTCACCAACCTGGACCGCGACAAATTGCATCGCCTGCTGCAGGGCGTCGAGGGGCTGGATATTCCGGCGACGATATGTGTGACGTCGGCGCAGTTGGCCGAGGTGGCTCGAGGTGATCTTTCGCCCGCCGAGATCGCGGCCGAACTGCAGTTTCCCCTCATCGTCCGGCCGCGCGGTTCGCATGCCGGCGTGGGGCTCGCCAAAATCGATGATCGCGCCGCGATCGACGGCTATCTCGCGGAGCGGACCGAGCAGGAATTCTTCGTTTCGCGCTTCGTCGATTACGCCAATGAAGACGGGTTGTTTCGCAAATTTCGCGTCGTGTTCGTCGCCGGGAAGCCCTACGCCTGCCACATGGCGATCGCCGACCGCTGGGATATCTGGTATCTCAACGCCGGAATGTCCGACAGCGCGGCCAAGCGTCTCGAGGAACAGACCTTCATGCAGACCTTCGACTTCGGCTTCGCGCGGCGCCATGCCACCGCGCTCGCCGGCATGGTCGAACGGATCGGGCTCGACTATTTCCCCGCCGACTGCGCCGAGAACAAGCGCGGAGATCTGTTGATCTTCGAGGCGGACAATACCGCGGTCGTGCACAACATGGATTCGCCCGAGCTGTTTCCCTACAAGCCGCCGCAGATGCGCAAGATCTTCGATGCGTTCGCGGCGATGCTTTTTGACTACGCCCGCCAGGGACGGGAGCGCGCGGCGTGACCGGGCTATTGCGCGAAGCGCCGCCGGTATCCGCGGCGAGCGAGACGCTCGATCCGAAGAACTGGGACGACATCCGCGCGCTCGGTCATCGCATGCTCGACGACATGATCGACTATGCCGCCGACATCAGGGAACGCCCGGTCTGGCAACCGATACCGGATGAAGCCCGCGCGCGGTTTCGCGCCGCACTTCCGCATCACTCTTCCGATCTCGGCGACGTCTACCGGGAATTCACCGATTTCATCCTTCCCTATGCGACCGGCAACGTTCATCCGGGCTTCATGGGCTGGGTGCATGGCGGCGGCACCGCGGTCGGCATGCTGGCGGAAATGCTGGCGGCCGGACTCAATGCCAATCTCGGCGGGCGCGATCACATGCCGATCGAGGTCGAACGTCAGATCGTCGAGTGGACGCGCCGGATGTTCGGCTTCCCCGAGGGCGCGAGCGGAATTTTCGTCACCGGCACGTCGATGGCCAACCTGATGGCCGTGCTGGTGGCGCGGACGACGGCGCTTGGGCGATTGGTGCGGCAGCACGGCATCGGCGGCGACGGCGCGCTGTTGACCGCCTACACTTCGAAAGCCGCGCATGGCTGCATCACCAAGGCGATGGATATTTCCGGCTTCGGCAGCGACGCGTTGCGCTGTATCGGCGTCGATCGATCGCATCGCATCGACGTGGAGGCGTTACGCGCGCAGATCGCGCGGGATCGCGGCGCCGGCCTCAAACCCTTTCTCGTCGTGGGCTCGGCCGGCACGGTGGATATCGGCGCCATCGACGATCTCGCGGCGCTGGCCGCGTTGTGCCGCGAGGAGGGAGTCTGGTTTCATGTCGACGGCGCCTTTGGCGCGCTCGGAATCCTGTCGCCGGAGCTGGCGCCGCGGCTGGCGGGAATCGAAAACGCCGACTCGATCGCGCTCGATTTCCACAAATGGGGGCAGGTGCCTTATGACGCTGGCTTCCTGATGGTTCGCGACGGTGCCCGGCATCGCGACACCTTTGCCGCGCCGGCAGCGTATCTGCGCCGGGAAACCCGCGGGCTCGCCGCGAACTCGCCCTGGCCTTGCGACCTCGGCCCTGATCTGTCGCGGGGGTTCAGGGCGCTCAAGACCTGGTTCACCCTGAAAACCTACGGCACCGAGAAGCTCGGGGCCGTCATCGCGCGAACCTGCGCGCTTGCCCGATATCTGGAAACGCGGATCCTGGCCGAGCCGCGGCTGGAGCTGATGGCGCCGGTGCAGCTCAATATCGTCTGCTTTCGCTATCGCGCCGCGGGCGCCAGCAAGGTGAACGGCGATATCGTCATGGACATTCAGGAGTCCGGCATCGCGGCGCCGTCGACCACACTGCTTGACGGCGAACTTGCGATCCGCGCGGCAATCGTCAATCACCGCACCGGCGTCGGCGATATCGACGCGCTGATCTCGGCGGTGCTGGAGTTCGGCGCGCAGCGATCGCCGTCGGGTGACGGCCTCGTGCTGCAGGTAGAGCAGTCGCCGCCGCTGGCGATGTGAGCGGCCTCAGGCCGAGCGCCGCTCTGTATCGGTGGTGTTGGGGTTGGGCCGCACCGATTCCAGCAGCGTTTTCTCGTACGCGACGAGTTTCTTGGCTTCCTTCAGCGCCTGATACATATCGCCGTTGAGGATATGATTGTTGACTTCCTCGATGATCGGCCACGTGCTGGGCGCGGCGGTGACGATATCGCGCACCAGGTTGAAGTAAGTGCCGTGATTGACCTGCGGGTCCGGCGAAATATACATCAGCTGCACCGCCAGATAGATGAGCTTGGCCGGCGTGTCGGCAGTCTCCGGCGTCAGGATGTCCTTCTCGCGCAGGATCGGAATATTGTCGCCGTCGATCAATAGCCGCGCGCGCTGATCGGTATTGGTGATCACGCAGGCGCCGATGATGATCCGCTCGTGCGGTTTGAGCTCGACTTTTAACGCCATGTCCGTTTCTCCGTTGCCGCTTCTCGCGCGAGCCATTTCATCCGGCTGATGCGAATGAGTGTCCGCCTGGTCGCTCCGGATACGCGTCGATGCTTGTTTTTCCGATGCGGCCGCAATCCTTTCTGATTGCGGTTAACACTTGGTAAACGAAACCGGCGACTACCAAAAAAGCAAATATTATCAGCGCCTTCTGAAAACGGTGGGGTCGTAGAAATACGGACCGAGACGGCTCCAAAGTGAAAGGAATGCCCGCCGCGCCAAACCGATTCATGTTTTGTTAGACGCTTGGTTTCACCGTCGGCCGGTCGCCCGATCAAAAAAGATCGGGATGATGCGTACTCCAATTTCACACCAGAAAGGTATGAAAAATGACCGGTATTGTTCTTTCGGCATCGGTTCGCCAGAACCTGCTCTCGCTGCAGTCAACCGCCTCGCTTCTCGCGACAACCCAGAACGACCTCGCCACTGGCAACAAGGTCAACTCGGCTCTCGATAATCCGACCGAATATTTCACGGCGCAGGGTCTCACGAACCGCGCCAGCGACATCAACAATCTGCTCGATGGCATCGGAAACGGCGTGCAGATTCTGCAGGCGGCCAACACGGGCATCACCTCGCTGCAAAGCCTGGTCGCCAGCGCGCAGTCGATCGCCAACCAGGTACTGCAGAGCCCCGTTGGTTACTCGGCGAAGTCCAGCGTGACATCGACTGCCATCACGGGCGCCACCGCGACCAACCTGCTCGGTCCGGGGAGCAACAATACCGTGACCGGCACGGCCATTGCGGGCGCGACGGCGACGACGACCAAGCTGAGCGCCTTGACGACGGCCATCACCACCTCGGACAGCCTCACGATCGACGGCAAGACGATCTCGTTCACCAACTCCGGCGGCAACACCGTCACCGCGAACGGCGGATCGCTCGACCTGACCAACGCGACGGTGGGGGACCTGCTTGCGGCCGTCGACACCATCACGGGTGCAACGGTTGCCTCGACGCTTGGCGCCACCAAGCTGACCCTGAGCACCGGCACCACGACGCCGCTGGTGATCGGCGGCAATGCCGGCACGCTGACGGCCCTCGGTCTGACCGCCGGCACGACGCAAATTACCCCTCCCGCGCTCAGCGGCCAGACGTTGACGATCGGCGCCACCGGCGGCGGCACCGCCACCAGCATCACCTTCGGCACGGGCGCCGGACAAGTCTCGACCCTCAACGAGCTCAATGCCGCGCTGGCTGCGAACAATCTGCAGGCCGGCATCGACACCACCGGCAAGATCACCATCGTGACCACGAACGACGCCGCTTCGTCGACGATCGGCACGGTCGGCGGCACGGCGACGGTGTTCAGCGGGACTGCGGCTGCCCCGGTCGCCGACCCGAACTCGCAGGCGACCCGCGCCAGCCTCGTCGCGCAGTACAACAACGTCCTGCAGCAGATCAACACCACCGCGCAGGATTCGTCCTTCAACGGTGTCAATTTGCTGAACGGCGACACGCTGAAATTGACGTTCAACGAAACCGGCAAGTCGACGCTGAGCATCACCGGCGTCACCTTCAATATCGCCGGCCTCGGTCTTTCGACCCTGGCAGCGGGCACCGATTTCCTGGACAACAGCTCAGCCAACAAGCAGTTGACGGCGCTCACCACAGCCAGCACCACGCTGCGCTCGGAAGCTTCGGCACTCGGTTCGAACCTCTCGATCGTGCAGATCCGCCAGGATTTCTCGAAGAACCTGATCAACGTGCTGCAGACCGGCGCCTCCAACCTGACGCTTGCGGACACCAACGAGGAAGCGGCCAACAGCCAGGCGCTGTCGACCCGCCAGTCGATCGCGGTCTCGGCCCTGGCGCTGGCCAACCAGTCCCAGCAGAGCGTGCTGCAGCTCTTGCGCTGATGCCGAAGGCGAGGACAGCTACCGAAACGGCGGGGGCAACCCCGCCGTTTTTTTGCGTGCCGGTGCGGGAAAACCTTTCGAAGGCGTTACCGGCGACGCGTCCGTTGACGGCGCATTCATCAAACAACTTAAAACGGCATTAACGTTAATTTAAAGGAGTCTCCGTAGAATTACGGATGTAAAACTAGGAAGGTTTCACACCATGTCCGGTATCGTTCTTTCGGCCTCCGTACGCCAAAACCTGCTTTCGCTGCAGTCGACCGCCGATTTGCTGGCGACCACACAGAACCGCCTGTCCACAGGCAAAAAGGTCAATACGGCGCTCGACAACCCGACCAACTATTTTACGGCACAGGGTCTCGACAACCGGGCGAGCGACATCTCCAATCTGCTCGACGGCATCGGTAACGGCGTGCAGGTGCTGCAGGCCGCCAACACCGGCATCACGGCGCTCCAGCAGCTTGTCGACAGCGCCAAGTCGATCGCCAACCAGGTATTGCAGGCCCCGGTCGGCTACTCACCGAAGTCCAACTTTTCCAGTGCGGCGATCGCGGGCGCGACCGCGACCAACCTGCTCGGTCCGGGGAGCAACAATACCGTGACCGGCACGGCCATTGCGGGCGCGGCGGCGACGACCACCAAGCTGAGCGCGTTGACCACGGCCATTACCACTGCGGACAGCCTCACGATCGACGGCAAGACGATCTCGTTCGCCAACTCCGGCGGCAACACTGTCACCGCGAACGGCGGATCGCTCGATCTGACCAACGCGACGGTGGGCGACCTGCTTGCGGCCGTCGACACTGTCACCGGTGCAACCGTCGCCTCGACGCTTGGCGCCACCAAGCTGACCCTGAGTACCGGCACCGCGACGCCTCTGGTGATCGGCGGCAATGCCGGCACGCTGACGGCCCTTGGTCTGACCGCCGGCACGACGCAACTTACCCCTCCCGCGCTCAGCGGCCAGACGCTCACGATCGGCGCTACCGGCGGCGGCACCGCCACCAGCATCACCTTCGGCACGGGCGCCGGGCAGATCTCGACGCTCAACGAACTCAATGCCGCGCTGGCTGCGAACAATCTGCAGGCCGGCATCGACACCACCGGCAAGATCAACATCGTCACCACGAACGATGCGGCTTCGTCTAGCATCGGCACGATCGGCGGTACGGCCACCGGAGCCGGGGCCGCATTCAACGGAGCGGCTGCCACGACGCCCATCGCCGACCCGAACTCGCAGGCAACCCGCGCCAACCTGATCGCGCAATACAACAACGTCCTGCAGCAGATCAACACCAC
>JBAUUA010001207.1:0-9906 GCA_049582465.1 Bradyrhizobium sp.
GGTAACTCGCGTCCCTACCGCGAAAGACATTTGCTCAGACAGAGTTCTTCCGACTTTGAGCCACCTCAGATATGGCGCTTCCTAGCTTCGATTGCTGGCGGGGCAAGAGCACGGGCGGACCATTAGCGGACAGTGGGCCGGTGCGGATTGGCGATTACTGTGCGAGCCCACGGCGCGTTATGAAACCCTAGGCCTTGTGATGGACGGCTTGCAGGCCATAGACCGGCGTCGGGATGCCCTCGTAGCGCGCCTTCAACTGCAGGGAGAGGAACTGCGAGTAATGGCGCGACTGGTGCAGATTGCCGCCGTGGAACCATAGGCCCTCCTGCTGCGTCGGCTTCCACATGTTGCGCTGTTCACCTTCCCAGGGGCCGGGGTCCTTGGTCGTATTCGAGCCGAGCCCCCAGACCTTGCCGACCTTGTCGGCTGTTTCCTGACTTACGAGATCGGCGACAAAGCCATTCATCGACCTGTAGCCGGTGGCATAGACGATCACGTCGGCTGGCAATTCCTTGCCGTTGTCGAGCCTGACGCCGTTGGGCGTGATTTCCTCGACCTGGCCAGTGACCAGTTTGATCTTGCCGTCAATGATCAACTGCGAGGCGCCGACGTCGATGTAATAGCCCGAGCCGCGGCGCAGATATTTCATGAACAGCCCGGAGTCGTCGTCGCCGAAGTCGAGCCTGAAGCCGGCCTTCTCCAGTCCGGTATAGAAAGCGGCGTCATCCTGGCGGATCTTGTCGTAGACCGGCTTCTGGAACTGATTCAAGATGCGGTAGGGCAGCGAGGCAAAGACCAGATCGGCCTTTGCCGTCGTCATGCCGCCACGGACGGCGCGTTCGGAATAGAGATCGCCGAGGCTCTCCATCAGCGAATCCGAGCGCACGATGTGGGTCGTCGAGCGCTGCACCATCGTCACGTCGACGCCGGCTTCATAGAGCGCGGCGCAAATGTCATGCGCGGAATTGTTCGAGCCGATTACGACGACCTTCTTGCCCTTGTAGCGGTCGGGACCGGGATGGCGCGAGGAATGATGCTGCTCCCCCTTGAAGGTTGCCATGCCCTTGAATTGCGGCAGGTTGGGCCTGGCGGACATGCCGGTCGCGAACACAAGCTGCCTGGGCCGCAGCGTGATCTCCTTGCCGTCGCGCTCGACGACGACGGTCC
This sequence comes from Bradyrhizobium sp., assembly GCA_049582465.1. Classification (GTDB taxonomy): domain Bacteria; phylum Pseudomonadota; class Alphaproteobacteria; order Rhizobiales; family Xanthobacteraceae; genus Bradyrhizobium. The sequence goes on from JBAUUA010001207.1 coordinate 1,168, forward strand.
ATTCCTTCTTGGCGTCGTCCCAGCTGGCGTGCTTGGCCGTGGTGCTGGTCCAGTAGTTCAGCTCCATGACCTTGGCGTACATCTCCAGCCAATCGCCGATCTTGTCCTTGGGCGAGAAGACAGGCCAGTTCTTGGGGAAATCGATATACGGCAGGTGATCGTACCAGACGGGGTCGTGCAGGCAGAGCGACTTGTAGCGGTTGCGCCAGGAATCACCCGCACGTCCGTTCTTTTCGACGACGATCGCAGGCACACCGAGCTGGCGCAGCCGCGCCGCGAGCGCAATGCCGCCCTGGCCGCCGCCGATGATGAGCGCGTAGGGCTGGGTCTTGAAGCCGAGCTGCTCGACTTCCTCGTCGCGCAATTCCTTCCACGTCTTGGCGCCGGGATTGACGCCGTGCCTGGCGCCGAGCGGCCGGGTGAAGCCGGCTTTTTCCTCATGGCCCTTCAGCTCGACCATCGTCGTCAGCAGCGTCCATATCTGGCCGTTCTGCAGCCGGATAAGTCCATATCCACGCGCGACCTCGGTCTCGAACGAGATCCAGGACTCGGTCACGCCGCCGGCTTCGGTTGCCGTCTCACCCTCTGCGATTTTCCAGTTGCGCGGTTTCACGCGCGCGAGGCAATGCGCGAGCATGTCGCGGACCTGATCGCGGCCTTCCATCGTCCTGATGTTCCAGGTGAACGCAACGAGGTCGCGCCAGTAGCATTCCGGCGCGAACATTCCGACGGCGGCGTCGAGATCGCCCGCCGCAAGTGCGGCTTCGAATTTGTCGAGAAAAACTTGGACGCGCGCGTCAAGCGTGGTATCGAGCATCATTTCCTCCCGAAAGTTATTTTCAATTGTTCTGCGCAAGAAGCGCAATCTTATCCCAATTTTCGAACGAATCCAGATTTGCGCGCGGTCCGATTTTCCCGTCGGCTTGAGAGCCTCTCGCCCACAACGACGCCGCTTTAGCCGCCGACGAGGCGGTAAAATAAGAGTCCTATTTGCTGCGGTGCATGAGTCCGGAAGTGGCGCCAAATGGACCAGCGGGGTCGGTTTCGCGATGTCCGTTGGGCGGGGATATCGCGGAGCCGGCGGTGGCCGCCCCACGGACCGATGGTCCGTATCGGAAACGCAGGGAACTTTTACTTCCTCCCGGCGTCATCTAGAGTCGACGCGATGAGGCCTGGCGCGGGAGGGTGCCATGTCGAGGTGCCGGACTGGAATTGCCGTTGTCGTTCTGACAACGCTGCTGTCGAATGCCGCCATGGCCAGAGTGCATCTTGGCTTCGGTCCCCTTGGGGTCGCCAGATTCGCAGTAGCCCGCGTATTGTCGCTGGGGGGATTACGTCACGGACGTGCGTTTGCGCGTCACGGTCGCGTCCGAACCGCTTCCCTCAGATCGCAGGACGTCGCCAACGCCGTGGATTCCGGGCTTGGCAATCCGGCGGTGCGCCGGCAAGCCGTGGCGGCTGCAGCGCTGGCGGGCTGGCATGGCGGTCACACCGCCAACGGGTGGTGGCGGCACGACGACGGCGGATATGGATGGGTCGGACCGCTGTTCTGGCCCTTCGCCCTTTACGACATCTACGACTACGCCATCTGGGGTGACGGCATCGGCTTCTGGGACTACGGCTATCCCGACATCTATGCCGCGATCTTTGCGCCTTACGGCCATGACGACCTCGCCGCCTATGCGGGACCGGGCCCATTCGGCCGAAGACATCGCAGAGTCCCTTCGCTGCAGCAGCTCTGCGGCGATGACAGCCGTGAAATGGCCGGTCTCCCCGTCGATCAGATTCAGCAGGCGATACAGCCGAATGAGGCGCAGCGCGCCGCTTTGGATGATCTTGTCAACGCATCGATCTCGGCGGTTCGGATGATTCGGGCGTCCTGTCCGACACAGACGGCGTTCACGGCGCCGGACCGGTTGGCCGTCATGCAGCAGCGCATCGCGGCGATGACCAAGGCCGTGTCGGCCGTGCAGCAGCAGCTGGGCAAATTCTACGACCTGCTGGACGACGAGCAGGAGGCAAGGCTCAACGCACTCGCCGAAGATCGGCGCAAGATGTCCGCCGCAAACGGCGCCACGGAAACGCCCGCGCAGGGTTGCGGCGCGGCGCAACCCCCAGCGTTGCGGTGGCCGGCGGACGAGATCGAAGCCAGGCTGCATCCGAACGACCTTCAGCGCGTCGCGCTCAAAGGGCTGCAGGACGCCAATGCCAGGGCTTTCGACATCCTGAACGCTGAATGCCAGCCGAAAGATGCAACCACTCCACCCGCGCGCCTTGACGCATCGGACGGGCGGCTCGATGCCCTGCAGCGAGCGGTCAGTCTAGTGAGCGCCGCGCTGGCGGATTTCTATGCTACGCTGAGCGACGAGCAGAAGGCGCAGTTCGAGGCGATCGGACAGAAGCGAACGGCGTAATTTCCGATCCATTGCCGTCGCTGCGCCACAGCCAGCTTGTTACGGCCATTCGGCATCGGCCGTGTCGTTGCCTCCGCGACATGACTGGCATGGACGCCGCTTTTGCTGCTAACGTATGCAGCGGTTGATCGACGATGGAGGCGCCCATGCGCTGGATCTACCTCGGCATCATCATTGTTTTCGCCGTAGCGATTGTCATCTTCGCGCTGCAAAACTTCGAGATCGTCACAATGTCGCTGCTCGGCTTCGATGCACGCGTACCCCTCGCGCTGGTGGTCGCCATCGCCTACCTTCTGGGCGCGGCGACGGGCGGCAGCCTGTTCGCGCTGCTGCGCCGGTCGTACCAGGGTTCAAGGCAAACGATGGTGGGTTCGCACTGAGAGGGCCACCCCTTCGTCAGCGTCATTGACGACCGCGTACGTCATCTCCACGCATGGTTTACTTCGGCTGTTTTGCAGCGCACGGGTCGGCGTTGGGCAAACAGGGCCGCGCCGGCGTCCAAAAATGAAACGGCCCTGGCGCGGGGGGGAACCAGGGCCGTCATTCGGATGAGTTTGGGGATCTCATCCGGTAACGGCACTTCAACTCGCGCCGCTCGCGCTTGTTCCGGGAACGGCATTCCGGGGACCTGGATTTACTCGGCGGGTCTCGACGGCCGCCCGCCGGGGCCTGCACGGCCCGCGGTAGTTGCTCTGCGCCCCAGCTGCGGGTCGTGCCCGGCAGCTTGTCTACAATAGCCGGTTGGTAACGAAGTCGACCATGGCTGCAAACAGCGGAAAATTCGTCTGCTGTTAACGGGGCGGCACCAGCCGTCAACTTAGCCTGTGACGACCTCGCGCTGCGAGTCGCCCAAAAGCCTGCCATCCCAATCAGCCGCGCAGTCAGGACGGTCGACATCGAAACTCGCTTCTGGGACTTCACGCTTCTCAGGCTGGATTAGAAGCTGTTTTCGCATTTCGGTGAGGCGCGCACGGCAATATTCCCGGTAGAGAAGGTCGAATATCGCGGGCATGATCGAACCCCGTCGTTTAATCACCAGGGTGCAACCATAACCGCGCATCGTTTCAAGCCGACGTCCCGCTACGCCAGAAAAGGCTTCGTCGCTGAATGATTTGTTTCGTCGGAACCGCTCCCACGAAATGATCCACCAAAAGAGCCGTCTAGCGCGACTGACATCGTTACGTGAGCGCTGAACACCGTCGCTCACTGAGTACATCGGCGAGACCCGACGGACCTTTCAGCCCTCGCTCGCTCCTATGGCGTTGGGGCGATCCGGAACGGAAGCGTCGGCCAAAGGCCATTATTCCTCTTCACCTCCAAAGACGCTTCGAGCGACGATGGTAGTACATCACCGCCGATCTTTGGGATTTCGGCTACGCCCGAGTCCGTCACACGATCAGATCGTGCGGCACGTGGCTAACGACAGCGCCCCACGCATGGTGCGGAACCATACTGAAATGGTCGGCTGAATGTTGCGCAGGCGGAGACAGCTCAATTTCTTGCGTCTCTGAAATCTCCTGCAGCCCGTGAGGTCCAGCGGAATTTTCGTGATGACTGATCGATGCCTGGGTGTGGTCCTCAGGTCCGCGGTCGATGACGTCTGAACCCTTTTGACCGGGAAGCTCGTCCTTGAACTTGAATGAGTCTCCAGGCACGAGCCTGCCGGCTGTCTCCGAGCGATGCATGTGAGTCTCGGCAGCATTGGCCGGGCCGGTGTTTGTCACGATCAATTCCGAATGCTCTTTCAAATCGGAATGATCTTTTGATGCCAAATCATCCTCTGATTTGGAATGATCTTTCGAATGCACTTTATTGTTTGACGTGGCGGCGTCGCTCGTTCCAGAAGCCATATTGTCAGATTGTGGGCCTCCGCCCTCCGGCGTAGCGCCATTTTCGACATGCGAGGGCTCGGCGGCCGTCTTCGGCGCGGTGATATCCGTATTGTTGATCGTGCCACTCGGAGGTGTCACGGCTCCGTTGCCGATCGGCATCGAACCGGCGCTGTCGTGCACCGGCGCTTTATCGAAGGTGACGTTATTTTCCAGCGGCCCCGTGGCGGGGCCGTGCTGCGGTTCGATTGAGTGTCCGCTTGCCAGAATAACGACCGCGTCATCGCTGTGTTCGGTCTCGGGCGTCCGGCCTTCGTCGAAGCTGCTAAAGCTGAAGCTCCCCTCGGTCGTTTGCCATGTCCAGTTGTTGGCGGCGAGGTGCGCGCCCTCACTGATGGTCGTGCCGGACGAAACGAGGGCGGTCGTCATCGTGGCGATCGTTGCGTCGTTTGCCGCTGTCGCGGCCAGCCCATGATCGATCGGCTCACCGGCTGTCGCGACGGCCGCCGCTGTCGGCTCGTGGACGAAATCCGACGCCTGAATGGTCGCAATCCCCTGGACATGGATCTCCCGCAGGCCGGAAGCGCCGATCTTCAGGGTCTGGTCCGTCGGATTGACGTACAAAATGGTTTCATTGTTCGCGCTGTCATAGAGCCAGGCAATGGTATGCGCGGGCACAGACGTGCTCGTGGGGGTCAGTGCCAAAATGACAAAGCCCAGTGGGCCAAGAGCCGATAAATCGATTTTGTCGGACCCCGATCTAAAATCGGAGATGGTGTTGAACCCGGCCGGCCGGGAATCCGCTACAGACAAAAAAACGAAGCGGTCGTTTCCGTTGCCGCCCGTGAGAGAGTCCGGCCCGTGTCCGCCGAGGAGGGTACCGTTCCCGCTATCGGCGTTGACCGCATCGCTTCCCGAGCCTCCGTGGGTCGTATTGGCTCCGTCATTGCCCTTGATCGTGTCACTGCCGGAGCTTGCGTTGAGGAGGTCCGCTTTGCCGGTGTCACCGGCGGCACCGGCAGGGATGATTTGGGCTTGGTTACCTGCTACCGCGATGCTGTCGGGTTGAGGGATCCCGCCGACGGACGACGGATCGGCTACGACTTGCGTCGCCGTGGCCAGCTGGCCGAAATCGTCATCGTCGCTGGCGCCGTGGATGGTGATGGTCACCAGCTCTGCGGTGCCGTCTATGGTATGCACCGTGAAGGTGTCGGTCAGCGTGTCGTCGGCATGGAGCGCCCGCACTGCGTTGTTCGTGTCGTCGAGCGTGTAGGTCCACACGCCGGCCGCCGTCATGGTGAAGGTGCCGTAGCCGCCGTCGCTCTTCGCCGGCGAACTCGCCGCCATAAAGGTGTTGGGCGGATTGTCGACGTCGGTGTCGGTGAGCCTGCCGGTCGCTATCGGCACGGCGGGCGCATCATCGGCATCAACGCCGGCCCCGGTCACCGAGCCAGTTGTCTTGCCGGAAATGATGGCGGCGTCATTGGTTCCGTTGATGGTGATCGTCACCACCTGCGGGGTGCCGTCGATCGTGGTTACCGTGAAGGTGTCGATCAGCTTGTCGCCAACGTTGAGCGCCTGCACCGCGCTGTTGTCGTTGTCGAGCTTATAGGTCCAGACGCCATCCGCCGATATCGTGAAAGTGCCGTAGCCGCCCGCGCTCGCCGCTGGCGAGGTGACCGCCGTGAAGGTGTTGGGCGGATTGTCGACGTCGGTATCGGTGAGGGTGCCCGTCGCGGTCGGCGTGTCGGGCCTATCCGAGCTAGCCTCGATTACTGAGCCTGTTGTGGCGCCGGAAATGGTGGCGGCGTCATTGGTTCCGTTGATGGTGATCGTCACCACCTGTGGGGTGCCGTCGATGGTGGTCACCGTGAAGGTGTCGGTCAACGTGTCGCCGACATTGAGCGCCTGCACCGCGCCGTTGGCTTCGTTGATCGTGTAGGTCCACACGCCAGCCGCCGTCATCGTGAAGGTGCCGTAGCCGCCCGCGCTCGCCGCTGGCGAGGTTACCGCCGTGAAGGTGTTGGGCGGATTGTCGACGTCGGTGTCGGTAAGCGTGCCCGTCGCGGTCGGCGTGCTGGGCGTGGCATTCGCGACGCCCCCGGCCTCGACGGCTGAGCCGGTCGCGGTGCCGGAAATGATGGCCGCGTCGTTGACGCCGTTGATGTTGATCGTGAAGGCCCGGCTGGCTGAGAGCGTGCCGTCCGACACCGTGATCGTGAAGCTTTCGGTCGTCGGCGCCTGCAGCGCATTGATCGCGCCGCTGTTCGGGACGAAGGTGTAGGCGCCGGTCGTGCTGTCGACGTAAAGCGTGCCAAAGGGGCCGGTGTTCGATACATCGTATGTCACCCCGCCCAGTACCGTGTTGCCGGCACTCCCCCCGCCGATGCCGAAGGTCAGTCTGCCACTGCCGCTGGCACCGCTGGCAGAAAAGGTTCCGCTGGTGGCGGTGAAGGTGTCAAACACCGCCGTGTCGATTTCGATCGGCCCCGTCGCCGCATTCAGGGTCGGCGGCAGGATAATGATCTCAGGAACCGTGAAGATTGCCGACTCTATCGGTGGGAGCGAATTTTGCGGGTGGAGGGGGTCGGTCTGAATAAAATTGATTGGTTCCACCGGTAGCGGATTGACGAAGGGAGGGGTGCTGGACCCGGTTGGTCCCAGCCCTTTCGCATAGTTGGCGAGCACGTCCTGTTGGGCCGCCTGCAACTCCTGCATTCGAGTAGGAGAATTCGCGACCTCGTTCACGCTGACCGAGGAACCTCTTTTGCTCAAGACGACTGTCTCTCCGGGATCCTCCACAATGATGTGTCGCGGGATCGCCTCCTTGGTTATGAGCTCGAAAACGCCGTGCTCGAGGTCTTTGTATGTGATGGTGTCGTCATCCAGGAACGTGACGTTCGGGTCCGCGGCCTGGGCATCCTTCATGGCTGAGAAGATCAGTGCCGCGAACGACAGCATGCCGATACCGCCGCCCTGGGCCAGGCTGCGGATGCTGCCAACCGGCGTGTCCACAGTCAGCGAGCCGGTCTCTGCAAGCCGGCCGGCAACAAAAGCGAAGGTGCCTCTGGTTACTGCGAACAGGGCCGACTGCAAGGTGCCGTTGGAGTCCCGCGCGAATTTGCTCAGCTCCACGCGAGCGTCGCGGGACAGGTTGAACACGGCGCCGTCGACAAAGCGAATTGCGATCCGCCCGTCGGCTGCGGTCTCGATCACGTCACCCCGGCAAACAGGATCGCCAACCATGACTTGAACGGCAACGCCGCCCGCACGCCTGATGGTGCCGCAACCGATCGCCGTCTGAATGTCGCCGATCACCTGGGGAAACTGGCCCACAGCGGCCATGCAGGCATCCCCGAACTCCACGCCGGACGCAACTAACATTGGCTTCGACCTTGCTGCGTAGCTCAGGCCCGGCGTGGTGCCGCAGTTCTCTTGTTTTGGCTTGCCCAGCGCCACGAGGTCAAAACATCTTGGCGCTGGCAGCCCTGGGCTGGCCCGCCGAAAGGACCTGATCCAAGTTTAAATTCCAACCGCAAGGACACGCGTTCAGCGCAACGTCGACATGGCAGGATTGCTGTCGTTCTGCCGCGCTGTGCGGCTCCACCAAAATACACTATTGTCGATGTCCGAATTGTCTACCTCTCCGAAATGTCTACCTCTTAATCGCAGCACGCCAGCCTCTGGATGAGCTACTCTGCCTGGTCTGGCATTGAAGTTGTTGCGGTCCTGGCTCGGCGGTCAGCAACCATCGGGCTGCCACACGAACAAGATCTTCTCGAGAGGGAGGGGATCATGCGCACAGATGCGATTGGCGTATTGATGGCAGGTATCGTTCTGGCGCTGGCCAGTCTTTTGCCGTGTCGAGGGCAAGCGCAAATCGATTCTGCCAGACCCGCCGTTCAGGATTCTGCATCCAAGCCGATTGGGAAAGTTGTGACCGCCACGGGTTCGGTCACAATCGAACATGCGGGTGCCGTGGTCATTCAGGCAAATGTCGCCGGTCAAGCCGTTCAGACGAAGGTTGGTGATCTCGCCTATCTGGGCGACGTGGTCCAGACCGGGGCCGATGGCCGGGTCGGGATCAACTTTACTGATGGTACCTCGTTCAATCTATCGAGCAACGCCCGCATGGCTTTGACCGAATTCGTGTACGACCCAAACGGGAAGTCAAATTCGAGCTTGCTCAGCCTGACCAAGGGAACATTCACCTTTGTTGCCGGCAACATAGCGAAGACCGGCGACATGAAGGTCGACACCCCTGTCGCAACGATGGGGATTCGAGGGACTACGCCGCGCATCGAAATATCGGATGATGGGACCGTCAAATTTGCCACTCTTATCGAAGAGGGCAAGAGCAAGCTCCTGAAGAAGCGCGGTGCACCCACGGCGCAGCAACCCGAGCAAAAAGCCGATCACAAGTTCAATTTCAACATCTGTCGAGGGTGCTAGCGTCATCTCTCGAGCGCAAGCCGGTGCAGGCTGGGATCCGGCGC
>JBAUUA010001208.1:0-5860 GCA_049582465.1 Bradyrhizobium sp.
CCAAGAAGCTGATCGGAACTTTTTTGCGCCGCTTGTGAAATGGATCACATATGCCCGTGCGATCCCTGGGCATTATCCATTCACCGGATGGCGTGAGCCAATTTCAATATCCGGGGCTGGCAAGGCCGTTAGCGTTATACTGCGCCGACGGCCTTGTTTTTTGTGCGCAGGCGATTTGCCCGCCCCCCACCAGATCCGGTGGCGTCCCCCTTCCCCGCAGGCAGGTGATTTGCGTTCGGCAGACATTGCTGGCTGAACGCGCTCTTTCGCAATCAGCCGCGCGGAAGTCCATCGTGAGCGCAGAACCCCATCCGACATCCGATGCGATCAAGCTACCGCCGGGAAGCCGCCGAGGACGCGTGGAATCAGATGCAGGCATGGTTCAGGAAATACGAAATACAAAGTGCTGAGCTGAGCGGCTCACGCCTTGCCCGAAAAGGCCGGCGGCATTCGCCGCGCGCCTTTTGGCAAGGAAGCCATCGTGTCGCCTACCCGAAGCGGTTGCCGTTGCGACGCGGCTTGGACGTCATCTGTTCGGCCTCCCAGATCATCCATACGAAGGCGATGCCCAGGCCGACAACGACGCCCAGGAACAGCAAGGTCAGATCGGGAGCTGTGAGCATGGAAAGCATTCCTGTTAAAATGCAAGCGGCATACCAACAGACGGTCTCGGTGGACAATACACCGAAACCGCCGTTTTCATTCCGTCCTTCGCGGTCCTCAACTTTAATTGACCCGAACGACGTCTCTTCATCCGCACACGGCCCGATCAGCTGCAGACCTGGACCGGATGGTAACGCCAGCCGGACTTGGTGTGCACGCGACGCTGCACGACGTAGCAGCTGCCGTCGTCGTAATAGGAATCGTCGTAGGCGTAGGACGGATAGTAATCGTCGTAGTAGCCGTAGGGCCCATAGAACCCCAGGCCGAATCCTCGCCCGCGGAAACCGTGGTGGAAACCGTCGCCATGGGAGCCGCCGCCATGGAAACCACCACCATGGAAACCATTGCTGGCGAAGCCGCCGCCGTGAAACGCCCCGCCGCCCAGGCCTCCGGCGTGGAAGCCGCCGCCACCAAAACCACCACCGTGGAAACCGCCGCCGCCGCCAAAGCCTCCGCCATGGAAACCACCGCCGCCACCGAAGCCGCCGCCGCCGTGGCCTCCGCCGCCTCCACCGCCGCCGCCACCTCGAGCCATGGCTGCTCCCGGCATCACCATGCCGATCGCGGCCACCGTCATCAGGGCCATCATCGTCTTGTGCAACATAACTTCACTCCGTCGATAAGCGCTCCCAGCGACGTCATCCGTCATGCGGGAGATAGTCTGCGCCGCGCAGAAATTGAGGGACGCGCATCAACGGCAGCTCTAAATTCTTGTTTAGTGTGAGAGGGTCCAGCGCTCGCACGCCGGTGATCGCGACGTGATGCGTCCGACCGCTGTCGCCCGCCCGTGCTAGCAACCCCTGCAGATGCTCTTGATCCGTTTGTCGATGGCCTTGTCTTCCTTGTCCGAGGCAACGTCGCCCCTGGTCTGCGGACCGGTCGACGCCGTCCCGCCACCGGCGGCCCTGCTGCCCGCCGAGCCCGTGGTCATCGAGGACCCCGATGAATTGGCGGTGCCTAGACTGTTCGTGCCCGCCGGCGGCTCCGAGACGACTTTCCCTGCGTTGCCGGCGCCGCTCGGGTCGTTGATGGAATTATTCAGGCCACCGGCATTGGCAGGACCGGACGGCACGCCGCTGACGCCGGCGGTGCCTGCTCCCGCTGAACCGGCGTTTGGCGAGCCTGCGGCGCTGCCAGTGCCTTGAGCGAGCGATCTGACCGGCACAGCGAGAATTGCGATTGCAAAGGCCGAGGCCATCACGGAATTTCTGGTCATTACGAGATCTCCCTTTATGATCTAACGGCCGCGGATATCGGTGGTTCCGGAACGTTTTCCGTCCCCCACTATTGAACTGCTGCGACGCAGGAGGCTGGGCCGGTCGTGCGCAAATTGATCGCCTTCGATGACGACACGTTCGACAAGCTGAAGCAGCTCGCACGCGACCGGATGGGCACTATTCAGGAGCTGGCAGACGAAGCGTTCGCCGATCTCCTGAAGAAGCACGGCATTCCGGTCGACCTGAAGGACGCGCTGCGCAAGAGCGCGGCGCTCACGAAGACGCCGGCGAAAAGCAACGCCGGATCGGGCCCGCGAAGGAAAAACAAATCATGAGCGACAAAGATCCATTCGAGGAAGGCGAGCGCGCCGCGCGAAAAAATATCCCCGCCGAAGCAAATCCCTATCGCGACGGCACCGAGGAGCACGCGCTGTGGGCTGCCGGCCATGAAAGGGTGGCGGGCCAGGCCGAGGCCGGCGAATCCGAGGGCAATTGAACGCGCGTTGTCCTGATTCAAATCAGAACCGTGGTTCCGCTCAGCCGATCTTCTTCAGGCCTTTCGTGAATCGCGGTCCGTTGACGGCATAGAACTTCGCCGCGCCTCCCATCGCCGCGACTTGCGCGGGATCGAGCGCACGGATCACCCGCGCCGGCGCACCGATGATCAGGGAGTGCTCGGGAAACTGCTTGCCCTCGGTGATGACGGCACCTGCACCGACGATGCTGCCGCGGCCGATCCTTGCGCCGTTCATGACGATCGAGCCCATCCCGACCAGCGCGCCGTCCTCGAGCGTGCAGCCGTGCAGGATGACGTTGTGGCCGACCGTGCAGTTCTTTCCAATCGTCAGCGGAAAACCCATGTCGGTGTGGCAGGTCGAGTTGTCCTGCACGTTCGAGCCTTCGCCGATCTCGATCCACTCATTGTCGCCGCGCAGCACCGCGCCGAACCACACGCTGGCGGATTTATGCAGGCGGACCTTGCCGATCACCGTGGCGGTTTCGGCGATGAAGTAATTGCCGTCGGCGGGGAGATCGGGCGCCTGCCCGTCAAGTTCGTAAATCGCCATCGTTCATAAGTCTCCGGTTTCGCGGAGACTTTGGCACAGGCTTTCGGTTCAGGCCAGCAGCCCGGCGGCGCGCAGCGTCATCAGGAAAAACGTGCCGGACATCATGCTCCAGAAGCCGGCCAGCACGGTCGCGATCATGACGAATTCGAAGCGGCGGCTTTCGATCTTTGCCCCGCGCAGCGTGTTGCGCATGATGATGAAGGGCGCCGCGAACACCAGGAACGGCACCGCTGCGAAGGTCTTCGGCGCGACGCCCTCTCCGAGCAGTCCGAACCCCGCCGGGCGCCGCACCAGCGCCTGGTAGCCGCTGGTCAGCGCGCCGGCCAGCGCGAAGCCGATGCACAGGGAGAACAGGGAATTCAACGCATCGGGCGACATCGCTGGGGCTTCCGCTACACAGGTGACCCCCATTGCTTCGCAAAATCGGCTGGCCACCGCCACATCATCCTTAAGAAAGGGTTAATGGCGGACCGCCGATCGGGCATGGCTCGCTGCAGCCTCAATTCGTGCCAAATCGTGCGGAAACTCGATATCGCTGGCATATTCAGGGCTGATTCGGACGAGCTTTCAGGTATTTGGTTCATGACGCTGTTCTCGACGGCCCAGCACATCGCGCGCACCTCGCGCGGGCGTTCGCAGGGCCACCTGCTTCCGATCCTGCTCGGCGGCGCAATTGCCGTGAGCGCGGTCGCGGTGGTCGCCTATTTGCTGTGGCCGACCTGGGGCGCGGACGGATCGAGCGCCCCGGCGCGGTTGCCGGTCAGCATCGGCGGCACCCTGTTCAACGTGCCGACCGCGGCGATCCGGATGAAGATCCAGCGCCATTCCGGGCCGCAGGAACGCATCGACCTTTCCTTCAACTTCCCTTCGCTCGAGCCTCCCGAGGCGCCGAAGCATGTCAGCGCTGACACCGTCGTCGAGGAAGCGGTGCAGCCCATCGACCGGATCTTCCTGTCGGTCGCGGCGCATCACGACACGCTGGCGCCGGATATGATGGTGCGCACCATCTATCCGCGCTACCTCGATCAGGCATCGACGCCGGCCGCCGACGGCCTGACGCTGCGCGCGTTTCGCGACGGCACGCCCTACGGCGGCGAAGATCTGTTCGTTGGAGACACGCCTGATCTCACCGCGCGCTGCAGCCGCGACGGCAAGACCCCCGGCATGTGCCTGAGTGAACGCCGGATCGACGGCGCCGACCTGACGTTTCGGTTTCCGCGAGACTGGCTGGCGCAATGGCGCGACGTGGCCAATGCGATGGATCGCCTGACGGTGCAATTGCACGGGCCGGGCGGATGATGGCGGGCGGCGCCTCTGCGCCGGCCCGCAACGATGCGGCGAGCGACTGGCCGGACAGGCTCAGCCCTGCTCGACCAGATCGTCCTCGAGGATCGCCATCTGGAACTGGAACGAGCGATCGTCGTCCTCGTCATCGACGAACAGCACGCCGATGAATTCCTCACCGATATAGACCTCGGCCGAATCGTCTTTCTTCGGCCGCGGCACCACGCGGATCTTGGGATTAGCGAAAACGCGCTTGAGATAGGCGTCGAGCTTCCTGACTTCCTGAACGTCCACGGCGGTCTCCAATCGGATTTAAGTCTTGCGAACTCTTAGGGCGAGACGAGGCGAAGGGCTAGCCTAACTTGCGGAAATACAACACCCTACCCGGACAACTTTTTCGGCTGGCGCATATTTTTTGGCCGCAAAGCCGATACCGGCTTTGCCGAATACGCATTTAAAAAATCAGAGTCCGATCGCGCCCAGCATCTGATCCATGGTGCGCGACGGCTCGGCGCAGCCGGCCTCGCCGACGATCCTGGCGGGAACTCCCGCTACCGTCACATTGTGCGGCACAGGCTTCACCACCACCGAGCCCGCGGCGATGCGGGCGCAATGTCCGACCTCGATATTGCCGAGAATCTTGGCGCCCGCCCCGATCAGGACGCCGCGGCGGATCTTGGGATGGCGGTCCTCGTTCTCCTTGCCGGTGCCGCCGAGCGTGACGCCGTGCAGGATCGAGACGTCGTCTTCGATGACCGCGGTCTCGCCGCACACGAAGCCGGTGGCGTGATCGAGGAAGACGCCGCGGCCGATCTTCGCCGCGGGATTGATGTCGGTCTGGAATACCGCCGAGGAGCGGCTCTGCAGGTAATAGGCAAAATCCTTGCGGCCCTTGTGATAGAGCCAATGCGCCAGGCGATGGGTCTGCAGCGCGTGGAAGCCCTTGAAGTAGAGCAAGGGATCGATGAAGCGCGATGTTGCCGGATCGCGGTCGTAGACCGCCACCAGATCGGCGCGGAAGGCATTGCCGAGATCGGGATCATCGCGCAGCGCTTCATCGAAGGTCTGGCGAATCAGGTCGCCCGACAGCGCCGAATGGTCGAGACGCTCGGCAATGCGGTGCACCACCGATTCCTCCAGCCGGTCGTGATGCAGCACGGTCGAATAGATGAAGGAGGCGAGCTCCGGCTCGCGGCGGACGATGTCTTCCGCCTCGCTGCGCACGCGATCCCAGATCGGATCGAGCGCCGCCAGTTTGGCACCCTGCGGATTGATCTGATGCATGGCCATGTGCTGCTCCCCGCGAGTTCTCGTATTCCGAGCCCATTATAGCATGACGGGCGGACTTCTGTCCCGCGCCATCGCCGAAAGGTGAACGCCGCCTTTAGCCAAAATTGCGCCCTAAAACATTGAAGCGGCACATCTTCTTGACACGACCGAGATCCACCTTCAGTGAAGGCGAAGGCTCAAGGTGGTCGGGAATTCAAGGAAATCAAGCGCACCTGTCCGACTATTGGTGGATTTCCGCGCCGCGCCCGATCCGGGCATGGTGGCCATGGAATCGGGGGGATCTAGGCATCACTACGCAGACTTTACGTGCGCGCGTCGCCGACCCGGCCTGGGTCTGGG
>JBAUUA010001209.1:0-3000 GCA_049582465.1 Bradyrhizobium sp.
TCCAGGTCACCGAGGAAGCCCGCAAGCTGTCGGACGCGCTGGCGGCGACCGAACTGGTTCTGACCCGCGAACAGCACCTCACGCAACTGGACGGCCTGGCGGCCGCGGCCGCACACGAACTCGGCACGCCGCTCTCGACCATCTTTCTGATCTCGCGCGAACTGGAGAAGAGCCTGCAGGCCAACAGCCAGGTCGCGGGCGACATCAAGACCTTGCGCGAACAGGCGCAGCGCTGCCGCGATATCCTGGCCAAGATCACGCAACTCTCCGCAACCGGCGCGCCGTTCGACCGCATGCCATTGTCGACGCTGATCGAGGAGATCGTGGCGCCGCATCGCGATTTCGGGGTCGCGATCAAGGTGCGGATCGCGGTTGCGGGCACCAGCGAGCCGGTCGGCACCCGCAATCCGGCGATCCTCTACGGTGTCGGCAACATCGTGGAAAACGCGGTGGATTTCGCGCGCACGACGGTGGAGGTGAACGCTTGGTGGAACAGCGATACCGTCGAGATCGTCATTTCCGACGACGGACCGGGGTTCGCGCCCGACATCATCAAGCGAATCGGCGAACCCTATCTGTCGCGGCGGCGCAGCCCGGACGACGCCCAGAGCGGACATCGCGGCCTCGGCCTCGGGGTGTTCATCGCCCGCACGCTCCTGGAGCGCACCGGCGCCACGGTTTCCTTTACCAACCGGATCTTTCCGGACCACGGCGCCGTGGTCCAGATCGCGTGGCCGCGCCAGCGTTTCGAAGCCGGCGAAATATCAACCGAACCAGCATCTTAGTCGGGTCGCGGGCCGGTGCCGGGTGCCGCGACCTTGTGCGGCCTTGGCAGCGCCGCGCCGGAACGCCATATGACCTGACATCCGACATCAGGGGATAACAACCGTGAACGCCATCGCCGAACTGACCGGCCACACCGATCGCTCGCTCCTGATCGTGGAGGACGACAAGCCGTTTCTGGAACGCCTTTCCCGTGCCATGGAAACCCGCGGCTTCACCGTGACGTCCTGCGACAGTGTCAGCGATGGACTGGCCCAGATCGGAAAGGCCGCGCCGGCTTTCGCGGTGGTCGATCTGCGGCTCGGCGACGGCAATGGCCTTGACGTGGTATCGGCGCTGAAGCGCAAGCGTCCCGAGGCGCGCGCCATCGTGCTGACCGGCTACGGCAACATCGCCACCGCCGTGACCGCGGTGAAGATGGGCGCGGTGGATTATCTTTCGAAACCCGCCGATGCCGACGATGTCGTCGCCGCGCTGCTCGCCAGCGGCACCGAGAAATCCGAGCCGCCGAGCAATCCGATGTCGGCGGATCGCGTGCGCTGGGAACACATCCAGCGCATTTACGAGATGTGCAACCGCAACGTCTCGGAAACCGCGCGGCGGCTGAACATGCATCGCCGCACCCTGCAGCGAATCCTCGCCAAGCGCGCGCCGCGATAGCCCTCAAGCCGAACCAGCAACGACCGACCGCGCCGCCTGATGCACTTGCAGGCAGACTGCCACATCTTTGATCAGTGCATCAGCAATTTTACGGACTTCAGATCGCTCGCGACTAGGAGTGCGTTAAGCAACCGGCAGCAAATCTTATGCTATTGCCGGCGCGTCCGACGCAAATCACCGGACGACCGAACCTGCCTGGGGAAGAGGCCAATGGTCGCTGCCATCAATCGTACCAGCAACGCGATGGCCGCGTCGTCGGAGCCCGCCGCAGGTGAAGACGAGACAGATATTTCCACCCTGATCGCGCGACTGACCGCCGAGGTCGATCAGATCGCCTGCGAGAAGGCCAGGTCGATCCAGCAGATCACCAACCAGATGAAGATGCTGGCGCTGAATGCGCTGATCGAGAGTTCGCGCGCCGGCGCGCTCGGCGCGGGTTTTGGCGTGGTGGCGCAGGAAGTGCGCAGTGTCGGCCAGAAGGTGGAGACGATCTCGCGCGAGCTGGAGACCCAGCTCACCAAGCGGACCGCCAACCTGATGCAGTCGATCGAACAGATGACCGAGCGTTCGCGCGGCGAGCGCATGGTCGATCTGGCGCTGAACGCCATCGAGCTGATCGATCGGAACCTGTATGAGCGCACCTGCGACGTGCGCTGGTGGGCCACCGATTCGGCGGTGGTGGATTGCGCGGCCGATCCAAGTGCTGCGAAAGTTGCCTACGTCGCCGAGCGGCTTGCGGTGATCCTGCGCGCCTACACGGTCTATCTCGATCTTTGGCTGTGCGACCTCCAGGGCAATGTACTGGCAAGCGCCCGGTCGGACCGCTACGCCGTCAAGGGGGCGAACGTCGCCCAGACGCGCTGGTTCCAGGACGCGCTCAAGCTGCGGTCCGGCGACGATTACGTCGCCGGCGATGTCGAGCGTCAGTCGCTGCTCGGCAATGCCCCGGTAGCGACCTATTGCGCCAGCGTGCGCGAGGGCGGCAATGCCCACGGCAGGCCGCTCGGCGTGCTCGCCATCCACTTCGATTGGGAGACGCAAGCCCGCACCATCGTCGAAGGCGTCCGCGTCGACGACGACAAGGCCCGCGTGCTGCTGGTGGATTCCAAATTCCGCGTGATCGCCTCGTCCGACGGTCAGGGCCTGCTCACCGAACAGATGCCGCTGACGGTGAACGGCGGCAAGCGCGGCGTTTACAAGGACGGCGCCGGTCCGCAGGTCGCGTTTCATCTCACTCCCGGCTACGAGACCTATAAGGGTCTCGGCTGGTTCGGCGTGATCGTCCGTTAATCCATGAAACCAGCCGTTCGGGCGGCGTGAGCTCAGGTCTTAGAGCCTTCGCTATCCGATGGGTGGCCCGCCGTCATTGTTTCGGAATGTGCACATTGCGCCTGTCACAACAGCCAGACACAGGCGGCCGCATGCCACAACAAGCGGACACACGCTGCCGCCAATAAGCCTATCTCGCGCCGCTTTCAGATCATCAACTTTGACATATTTGGCGGCAAACTGATTTGGAGAGTGATTCATCAATGGTGCGCATGGCGATGCCACACA
>JBAUUA010001210.1:0-4534 GCA_049582465.1 Bradyrhizobium sp.
GCCTGTTACGCACGAGCCATCCTTGACCGTTCCAGATCCCGGCAGCCAGTGGATTGGCGACGGGACAATCGACCCGCACTCCCTGCATGAAACGCCTTGCCGTAATTCCCAGCAGGCAGCGGTCTCGTCACCGGGATCTTGGTCCAGCAGGAAAAGCCGCTTTCTGTCCTTGAGTGCAGTCTCGATGACCTGCATCGCAATAGCTCAAGTGCAATAGCTCAACTAAAGGCTATCATGAGACAACTTTCAACGACCGCTTGTCGAGGTCGCAATGGAGGTAGTCAGAAATGATTAGCTGTACGACCGCGGCAATTAAGTAGATCACGCGCGCATTTGGTGGAACGTTTCTTGACCCGCATCTTCGTGCATGACTACGCTGCGGTGTACACTTGAGCCCACACACTCAAGGAAAACATCATGAACAGATCAATTGTCGGAGTGGTCTCCATCGCGTTCGCCTTGGTGCTGAGCACGCAAATCAGCAGTTCCGCCAAAATCAGTGCTCCCGCCAAAAACAGCGCCGCCGTCAACCAAAAGCAACCGCATCGGCTGGTGATACAGGTCGATGTCAATGACCCCGCCGTGATGAATCTCGCCCTCAATAACGTGAGCAATGTGGCTCAGCATTACAGCGAGATCGGCCAAAAGGTAGAGATCGAAGTCGTCGCCTATGGACCAGGACTACACATGCTGCGAGATGACACTTCTCCTGTCAAAGCGCGCATCAAGTCCATGAGCGAAGCCATGCCACAACTCGCCTTTTCCGCATGTGGGAATACTCGCGAAAACATGACGAGGACCGAGGCGAAAGAAATCCCTCTCGTCTCGCAGGCGAAGGTCGTCAAAGCCGGAGTCGTCCGGCTGATGGAACTCCAAGAGCGAGGCTGGAGTTACCTGCGGCCCTGATGACTTCAACTGGATGGCCTCTGCTCTGCCGCTGATCGGGGAAGCGCGTTCGCAGACCACGCCGACGCAGGTGAACTGGCCGAACTCGTAGCGACGCGAGAGGGCCAGCACCCGATCCATCATTTCCGGCGCCCGACCAAGATATTTCTCGGACGAGGTCAGGCGCTTGTTGCCGCCCGTGAACGATATCAGGCCCATTCGCCCTTGCGGAATACCGGCACCCGGCGGCCATCGGCGTGAACACCGTCGATGTCGATCTTGTCCGAGCCGATCATCCAGTCGATGTGGATCAGGCTCTTGTTGCCGCCTTGCGCCGCGATCTGCTCCGGCGTCAGCTTGCCGCCGTCGACAAAGCATTTCGAATAGCACTGGCCGAGCGCGATGTGGCAGGCGGCGTTCTCGTCGAACAGGGTGTTGAAGAACAACAGCCCGCTTTTCGAGATCGGCGAGGAGTGCGGCACCAGCGCCACTTCGCCGAGCCGGCGCGCGCCTTCATCGGTATCCAGCACCTTGTTCAGCACCTCCTCGCCGCGCGAGGCTTTTGCTTCGACGATGCGGCCTTCCTCGAACGTGACCGCGATATTGTCGATCAGCGAGCCCTGATAGGACAGCGGCTTGGAACTGACGACGTGGCCGCTCACCCGCCGGCAATGCGGCGTGGTGAACACTTCCTCGGTCGGGATATTGGCGTTGCAGGTGATGCCGTTCTTGGCGGTGGAAGCGCCGCCTTCCCATTCATGGCCGTCGGCAAGCCCGATCGTCAGGTCCGTGCCGGGCCCCGAATAATGCAGCGCGCTGAAACGCTGGCCATTCAGCCAGTCGGTGCGCTCGCGCAAAACCGCATTGTGCTTCGTCCATGCCGCCACCGCGTTGTCGTTGTCGACGCGCGAAGCCGCGAAGATCGCATCCGCGAGCTTGGCGACCGCGACATCCTCCTCGACATCCGGAAACACCTGCTTCGCCCAGGACGGGCTCGGATAGGAGATGATGTTCCAGTTGACCTCGAAATTGACGATCTTCTCCAGCGCCGGCTGATAGGCGATCGAATTGGCCTTGCTGGCGCGCGAGACCTTGGCGGGGTCTTCGACCGAGAGCAGCATCGGATTGTCGCCGACGATGGCAAGCCGCGCGGTGTTGGCAGCAAACGCCTTCGACATTCCCTCATACAGCCAGTTGGCGGCGCGGTCGAAGCTGTTGTCATGGCCGAACCGGTAGCGCGCCAGCGTCACCGCTTCGTCGGACAAAATCGGCGTCACCAGGCCGGCACCGGCCTTGTAGGCATGCTCGGCGATCCTGCGCACCAGCGGCAGCGCCACCGCGGGCGCCGTCAGCAGCAAATCCTGCCCCGGTTGCAGGTTCAGCCCGACCTTGATCGCCACCTCGGCGAGGCGGTCGAGTTTTACCGGGTCGATCGATGCCGAGATGTTGCGCTCGTGGACGGTCATGGGATGGCCTGTTGTTGGGGGAATGGCAGCTTAATAAATGCTTGTTGATGGACAGTTCAAGACCGCCGCTTGCTCGTTGCGGGAACATTCGCGCGCCAGCGCGGGATGACTTTTGAGCGAATCGATCCGTCCGCGCTCCCCTCACCTCTCCCCATCGGGGAGAGGTGAGCAGAACCCGCGAAGCCGTGGTCCCGAACGCGAACGTGCGCCCGCATTCTCGCGGCGTGAAAACGCCCGGGTTATGCAAGAGCCTTGTCCCTCCCGATAACAGAGGGCGCAGGGAATGCCGGGCGCCCGATGCGCCCGATAGCCGCGTGTGCAGGGGTAGTATTAGAACGCACACGCGTTAGTCAGGTCACACCGGAATCACCCGGCATTCCCCACGCAATGGTTTACGGCTTATAACGCGCTCTCCCTGGTGACCGGGCTTTCTTGCCACCATCGCCGGCGGAAATTGCTTTCCGCCGACTTGACGCCAGCGTCGGGGCGTCAGGACCACACGACTTCGCCGTCCGCGTGCCTCATCGCCCGTCAAGCGCGCCGCACGCGTCCACCGCATCCCGCTCCGCGTTTCGTGACGTTGCGCAACGCCCCTCGGAGGGACGGGACAGCGCATATATGGACCTGATTTGCGATTTCTGAAAATCAGAATATTTTTTCAAAAGGGACTGGACAGAGGGATCTACAAATTGCCCAGGTGATTTGCCCGTCGGGTTGCCTGCCGTGGGCGTTGGCGAGGCAGGCAGGCGCTTTGCCGCTCGGCGTTGCATTTGTAGTTCGCGCGATCTGCACTTCTTGCACAGGCCGGATCAACCGCGCTGGTCTAATGGTGTGTGTTGATGGGAAACCGGAAGCGGCTGACAGAGATTTAGAACGACACTTTTCGGACCTGAGGGCAGCACTCGGCGATGTCTGTTCGTCGGGGGCAAAGCTGACATTGTCCGGGATCGTGCCGAGGTCCGAAAATGACCCAACCCGGACATGGCCTACCTCGTGCCCGGCGTTTTCTTATGCTAGTTCTTAACGACGTAAAACTGACGTTCGAGGGAGCATGCGACGTCGCGAGTTCATTACATTTTTGAGCAGCGCTGCGGCTGCATGGCCACTGACGGTGCGAGGACAAGAGCTGCCGTTGATTGGTGTCCTCAGTAGCGGACCTGCCAAACTGCGTGAAGATCAGTCGGACGGTCTCAAGCGGGGGCTAAAGGAAGCGGGCTTTGCCGAAGGCGAGAACTTGAACATCTTGTATCGTGGAGCGGCTGATCACTATGATCGCTTACCGGCTCTAGCCGCTGAGCTTGTTAGCCGGTCAGTTGCGGTAATCGCGACTGCCGGTGGTCCAGTGGCGGCGCTTGCGGCCAAGGCAGCAACTAACACGATCCCAATCGTATTCGCCGCCGTGTCTGACCCCGTAAAGAGCGGTTTGGTTGCAAGTCTCAACCGCCCCGGAGGGAATGTCACTGGAAACGCAGGACTGACTATCGAACTCGACGCCAAGCGGCTTGAATTGCTGAGCGAACTCACGCCGACCGACCGGGTGATTGGCGCCTTGGTGAATAGCAATCGGCCCGGCGTCGAAGCCGAGGAAGACGATTTACTTGCAGCGGCAAAAAACTTAAATCGCGAACTCGTCGTTCTTCGCACGGCTGACGGCCCTTCGATTGAAGCGGCGTTCGCTACGCTGGCCAAGCGCAACATTGGCGGGGTTCTGGTGGGCGCGGATGCGCTATTCAATGATCACCGTCAGCAGGTCATCTCGCTCGCAGCACGCTACTCTATGGCAGGTGTCTATCCGTGGCGCGAGTATGTCACTGCAGGGGGGCTCGTCAGTTATGGGGCAAACCTGTCGGAAGGATATCGCTTGTCGGGACTGTATGTTGGTCGCATCCTTAAGGGAGAGAAGCCAACCGATCTGCCCGTAATCCAACCGGAAAAATTTGAGCTCGCGATAAACCCTAAGACAGCCAAGGCACTCGGTATTGATATTCCGCCAGCGGTAATCGCCCGCGCTGATGAGGTGATCGAGTAGGCGCAGTTCTATACCCTGCAGTGCCTCAGGTCCGAAGGTGGCAGATTTTGTTCTCTAATTCCGGGTATGGGTGTCAAGCTCTCCAATGATCGTCCTTGCCGGGCCCACTGTTCTCTCCGCGGTAGGGGTAAGCCCTCCGCATGATGGCGTAAGG
>JBAUUA010001211.1:0-2753 GCA_049582465.1 Bradyrhizobium sp.
AAGCCTTGCGATTGCCAGGAGTCAACAAGCCCGTTGCTGGGAGCTGCGCGCGGCCTGTGATCTCGCCTTGCTCTGGCAAAGCAAGGGCCGGACGATCGAAGCGCTGCATCTGCTGCAACCCATCTACGCCCAGTTTACCGAAGGCTTTGACTCGGCGGATTTGCGGCGCGGCAAAGAAATCCTTGATCGTCTGTCCCCAACCGTGAGCCAGAAACGAGCGAGATCAAGAAAGCTCACGCGAGAACCGCGCCGTTCTCGATAAAACGCTTGCGTCTCTCGATGTGCCTCAGGGTGCGGCTTCTCGCCAATGAGCGGAACGCTCCGCGCCTGCCGCGGTCAGTCCAATCCAAACGTCACGCCCCAGGGAGGGCATTGGTCCCGTAGCGATCTACTTATCTGTCGCAAGAGGCGGTCCCCGCTGCGGCCTCTTTCATTCCAAAAAGCTGCGACATCGTTTTCGTGACATGAGGCTGACGCAAGCATCTTGGCCATGTCCGCTTGGCGCTACTTGTTTCCATTCGCTCATCAATTGTTATGGAAGAATGGGCTACTGGCCGACTTTTGCGCTGCACTCACCGGCTGCGGGCAACTCCGCCAATGCTCCGATCTCACATCAAGATTGTTCGGTGTGAACCAGTTCACACCGATCATGCGCGCCGCCACGCTAGTCTGCCGGATGCGTGGCTGGGGGGACTCGGGCGATGGCCAAGAGAAGAATCGTAGTGCTCTCCGACGGGACCGGAAACTCATCGGCCGCGGTGTGGCGCACCAACGTCTGGCGCACCTTTGAAGCCCTCGACCTGTCGAACTCCGACCAGGTTGCGTTTTATGATGACGGAGTTGGCACCTCGACCTTCAAGCCATTGGCACTCCTTGGTGGCGCGTTCGGCTTCGGCCTGAAGCGCAACGTCATCGATATCTATAAATTTGTCTGCAGAAACTACCACGAAGACGACGAAATCTTTGGCTTTGGCTTCAGCCGTGGCGCATTCACGATCCGTGTTGTCACGGGTCTGATACTTGATCAGGGGCTCGTGCAGGCCGCGAACGAAATTGATCTCGACCGGCTCGCAAAGGCCGCTTTCCGCGATTATCACAGGCGCAAGTACCACACCGTCTGGTGGGAACTCTTCCACAAGGATCGCAAGATTCCGCCTTCCACCACGGCGGCAGGCAATCGACAAGTCAACAACATACGCTTCCTCGGACTCTGGGACACTGTGGCGGCCTATGGGTTGCCGGTTGATGAAATGACCCGCGGCGTCAACAAGTGGATCTGGCCGCTCGAACTTCCCAACCGCGTGCTTAGCCCGCGGGTCCAGCGAGCGCGCCACGCGCTTGCTTTGGACGACGAACGGACCACGTTTCACCCGGTCCTTTGGGACGAAAGTGCCGAGCCAACCACCGGTTCGGACCAGACGCGGCGCGTTTCCGACGAGCGCATCAGCCAGGTCCGGTTTTCGGGAATGCACTCCAATGTCGGTGGCGGCTATCGGCACTGAAGTTCGGCGCGACGTTCAGTTGCACAGACCCATGAAGCTGGGCGAGCAATGTCGAACGCGTCCACTTGGCTGCGTTCGCCGCACCTTCCCGCGCAATTTGGCAAAGCCGGTCGAACAGCAGAATGTCCTGACGGTCGACATTCACTGCAACAAGTTCTTGCAGGCGATTGATAATTTCACTGCGCAGGACACCGCCTTCTTCCAAACCGGATAGATGGAGCGCGGCAAAATTCCGATAAAAGCTGACCTCTTCGTCCACATTTACTGCGCCGATCACGGGTAGCAGTCCGTCTCGTAGCCGTTTCTCGTCAGCGCCTGCGGTGCCCGCCGTCGCGAAGCGCGTGTCGAAGTCGTTGCTGTCGGGATTTGATTTTTCCCAATCGATCAAGCGCAACAGGCTTCGAAATGTCGAATCGGTCACGTGCTCAACAACAAAGCCGCAAGAATCCGTCACTTTGACGAAAGATTCCAAAGCCTGCGTTGCGACGGCCGCCGCTATAATCCCGCGAAACTCCTCGTTAGACTCAGCGCCGCTGATCGTGACCGATTTTTTGATTTGCAGGCTGAGGGACTTTTGCGTGCCCGCATCGTCGAGACCGACCACAAGATCATCCATCGGATTGCCGTGGCCTTGGCGTTGAACGGCAACACTGGTGACAATTCCGGATTGGCCTGCCGCGCGTTCCCGCCGTAGCAGATGCGCGAGGTAATAGGCGACGACCGTGGCTTCGTAGGTGAAGCCTGCGCCGCCGGTCAGCTCGGTGGAGGCTGGTTTCTGTGCCAAGGTGCTGGTCATGCGGCCTGCTGGGAATGATTTTCAAAATTGGGAATCGGGGGTGCGGACAATATTCGCAACACCTTGGGATTGACGTCGCTTGCGCAGTGACAGCCAACTTATCAGTTCGCCGCAGTGAGATCGAACCTAGTTTCCAAAAAACGTCTCCAGAAAACGGGAGTCTTCTTGGAAACGGCTGGAGATTCTCGAGGGATTTCGCCCCAGAATTTCTGCGGCGGAGCTGTTGGAGACCGGGAGCGCCTTCAGAACCCCGCCATTAGCGGGCCTTTCAAGATCGTAAGGGTAATATTCTCCAAAACGCGCACTGGCTGGCTGGGGCGGAAGGAATGATCGTGCCCCGTGGCGTGGTGTAGCTGGCGGTGGGTCACCGCGACTGCCGGTTGGTCCGGGCAGGTCAGCTGGCGAATGCCGGAAGGCTGACGGCGGGATCATCGCCGATTGGCGCGATGGTTTCC
>JBAUUA010001212.1:0-2261 GCA_049582465.1 Bradyrhizobium sp.
AGGCCGACGCCGGCGCCGAGGCTGCCGACCGCCTTCGAGGGCGCAATGCCGCAGGCCTCGATGTAGCAGGAGAAGCCGATGCCGCGCAGCTTGCCTTCGGATTTCGCCTTGGCCTTGCGGCCTGCGAAGCCGGCATAGTCGATCGCCTTCATCGCGGCATCCAGCGAGGCGCCGAAATCGCCGACGTCATAGGCCATGATGACCGGGGTCTGGTGCGGGAATTGCGTGATGAAATTCTTTCGCCGCAACTCGCCGGGATCGACCTTCAGCTGCCGCGCCGCGGTTTCCATCAGCCGTTCCACCACGAAGCTGGCCTCGGGACGGCCCGCGCCGCGATAGGCGTCGACCGGCACGGTGTTGGTGTAGACGGTGATGACCTCGGCGAAGATGTTGGGGATGTTGTACTGGCCCGACAGCAGCGTCGCGTAGAGATAAGTCGGCACCGAGGACGAGAACAGCGACATGTAGGCGCCGAGATTGGCGTAGGTCTTGACGCGCAGGCCGGTGATCTTGTTGTCCTTGTCGAAGGCCAATTCGGCCTTGGTAAGGTGATCGCGGCCATGGGCGTCGGTGAGGAACGCCTCCGAACGGTCGCCGGTCCACTTCACCGGGCGCCGCACCTTCTTGGAGGCCCACAGCGCCACCATCTCCTCGGGATAGATGAAGATCTTGGAGCCGAAGCCGCCGCCGACATCGGGCGCCACCACCCGCAGCTTGTGCTCCGGGGCGATGTTGTAGAAGGCCGACAGCACCAGCCGCGCGACATGCGGATTCTGCGACGTCGTATAGAGGGTGAAATGCTCCTCGGCCTCATTATATTCCGCGATCGCCGCGCGCGGCTCCATCGCGTTAGGCACCAGCCGGTTGTTGGTGATGTCGAGTGAAACCACGTTGGCCGCCGATTTGAAGGCAGCGTCCGTCGCCGCCTCCTCGCCGATAGTCCAGTCGTAGATCATGTTGCCCGGGGCCTCCGGGTGAAGCTGCGGCGCGCCCGGCTGGATCGCCGCGCGAATGTCGGGAACGGCCGGGAGCTCCTCGTAGTTGACCACCACGGCATCCGCCGCATCGCGCGCCTGGTTCTTGGTCTCGGCGATGACGACCGCGACCGCCTGTCCGACGAAGCGCACCGTCTCCGGCGCCATCGCCGGCCACGCGCCCATCTTCATCGGCGAGCCGTCCTTGGAGGTGATCGCCCAGCCGCAGATCAAATTGCCGACCTTGTCGTCGACGATCTCCTTGCCGGTGAGCACCGCGACCACGCCCGGCATCTTCATTGCCGCCGCCGAATCGATGCTCTTCACCTTGGCATGCGCATGCGGGCTGCGGACGAACTGGGCGTAGGTCATGCCCTGCAGCTTGATATCGTCGACGTAACGGCCCTTGCCCGTGATGAAACGCCGGTCTTCCTTGCGCACCACGCTGGCGCCAATACCTTCAACACCCATATCCCTGGTCTCCCTACCGGAGTTCTGTTTTCCGCCATTTCCGTCGAAATTCGGCGGTCTTTTGAGCTGGCAATCGGTGATCCGCGGAGGCTATTCCGCGGCCTGCGCGACCTTCATGCGGCCGGCGGCGTCGAGCACCGACTTGACGATATTGTGGTAGCCGGTGCAGCGGCAGATGTTGCCTTCCAGCTCGTGGCGGACGGTTTCCTCGTCGAGCTTGCCGCCGTAGCGGTGGACGATGTCGATCGCCGACATGATCATTCCCGGCGTGCAGTAGCCGCATTGCAGTCCATGATTGTCGCGGAACGCGGCCTGCATCGGGTGCAGCTCGTCGCCCTTCGAGATGCCCTCGATGGTCGTGACGCTGGAGCCGGCGGCCTGGCCGGCCAGCACGGTGCAGGATTTGACCGCCCTGCCGTCGATATGGACCACGCAGGCGCCGCATTGGCTGGTATCGCAGCCGACATGGGTACCGGTCAGGTTCAGATGCTCGCGCAGGAGATGGACGAGAAGGGTCCGGTCCTCGACCTCGGCCGAGACCGCCTTGCCGTTTACCGTCAATTTGACTGTAGACACGCCTGATACCTCCCGATGTTTTTAATTGTTCCAATTAGAAGCACGGCAGCAGGACTTTGCAACTAGGAATTTCGTCGAGGAAGTCATTGTGATGTCGCCTTTGTTCGCTCGCCATGGCTGCAAGCGCCGGGAGTTACGCTCGGCGGGCCCGCGGCTGCCGGCCGGCCGATGCTTTTTCCGACGGCAGCGCCAAAGGACGGGCGCCGGCAGTCGCCCCATCCGGCCAGGCCGGGAAAGGGG
>JBAUUA010001213.1:0-8706 GCA_049582465.1 Bradyrhizobium sp.
GATCGGGAAGACTGCGACCTCGTGCTGACCACCGGCGGTACCGGGCCGTCGCCGCGCGATCTGACGCCGGAAGGAACCCGCAAGGTGATCACGCGGGAGCTGGAAGGGTTCGGCGAGCTGATGCGCCGCGTCAGCCTGGAGCAGGTGCCGACCGCCATTCTCTCGCGCCAGACCGCGGGGACCCGCGGACATTGCCTGATCGTCAATCTGCCGGGGCGCCCGGCGGCGATCGACGTCTGCCTGAACGCCGTATTCCCCGCAATTCCCTATTGTCTCGACCTGATAGGGGCCCGTCCAATCGAGGTGAATCCCGATGTCTGTCACGCATTCCGCCCCGGCGCATGAGCTTTCGCCCGGCCACGCTCAGCCGGTCGCCGCCATCGTCTACGCCAACGAAATTTATCCCGATGCACTCTTCAAGACGCTGGTGCAGCGGTGCCGCGCCCTCGGACTGACGCTCGCCGGCGTGCTGCAGCACCAGGCATTCGTCGGCGGGGACCGGCGATGCGACGTGATTCTCGAGGATCTCGCGACCGGTCATCGCACCGCCTTGTTCGAGAACCGCGGCGCCGGCGCGCGCGGCTGTCGTCTGGACGAGGCGGCGCTGGCGGAAGCGACCGCGAGAGTCGAGGGGAGCTTCGAGCAGGTGCCGCACCTCCTTGTCCTGAACAAATTCGGCAAGGTCGAGTGCGACGGCGGCGGATTGCGCGACCTGATCGCCGGCGCGATCGATCGCGGCATTCCGGTCATCATCGGTGTTCCCGAACGCAACCTCGGGCCTTGGCGAGATTTCGCCGGTGAATTCGCCGTCGAACTTCCCGATGACGCCATCCAAATCGGAAAATGGCTGGAAGCGACCTTGGCGGCGTCGTTGGAGGAGAAGGAAAAGCTTGCCGGGTGAAAGATGAAAGCAGCCGTGAAATCAAGACTGCCGGAAAAAATGGGACGAGGATTGTCGAGGATTCCAACAGGAGGGTAAGGTCATGTCGATACCTTGGATTTCGGGCCTGCTGGCCTTTATCGGGATGCTGGGTGTGGCGGCGGTGGTGACCTTGGGCAAGGCAGCATCGGCGACTATTCTGCTCGATGCTTCATTCATCTGCATTGCGCTCGCCGGCGTCATCTTCCTTGGCTACGTTGTCGCGGGCCTCTGCAAGGACTTCATGCGCTCCGCATAGGGTCGTTGGCGAAGTCCGAAATGCCGGATCGGAGGCTCGGGTCCGGCGGTCTGCCTCACGTCGGTGGCGGGCGCGAGGAGCGTCTGCGAACACCCGCCTCAATTGACACTGGCAATATCGCAGCTACCCTGCATCCAACTCAGGGGAAACCATTTCGACTGGAGATGGATTTCCTCAAGACAACAAGAAACAGGGCAGGGTGGAACGCGATGAATCGCGGCGTCGTATTGTGAGCGGGCCGGCGCGGCCTTCCGCGCTCGCACCCTTCCGCGTCAGGAACTACCGTTTCCAGTGGCCTGCCGATCTAGTCACCTCGTGGGCGTTCGAGATGGAGACGCTCATTCTCGGCTGGTATGTGCTGGTGGAGACCAAATCGGTCGTGCTGCTGACCGTGTTTGCCTCGCTCACCTATATCGGCACGCTGATCGCACCGATGTTCGGCGTGGTCGGCGATCGTATCGGCCACCGCGACCTGCTCGCCATGATGCGCGCGACCTATGCGGTGCTGGCGGGAACGCTGATGACGCTGGCGCTGACGGGCTACCTGTCTCCGCTGTATGTCTTTGTCATCGTCGCGATCATGGGGCTGGTGCGGCCGTCGGACCTCGGCGTGCGCGGCGCGCTGGTCGCCACCATCATGCCGCATGAGCAGCTGATCGGCGCGATCAGCGTTTCCAGGACCACGATGGACACCGCGCGCATCGCGGGCGCGCTGAGCGGCGCCGGACTGTTCGCGGCGCTCGGCATGGGGCCGGCCTATATGGCGATCGTCAGCCTTTATGTCATCGCCACGCTGCTCACGCTCTGCGTGGTGGCGCCGTCGAAACCGCACCCCGCCGATGCGGCGGCAGACGGCGCGCTGCGCCGCTCCCCGCTGCGCGACCTCAAGGAGGGTGTGGCCTATGTCTGGACCACGCCGCGGATGCGCGCCGCGGTCTGGATCGCGTTCCTCGCCAATTTGACCGCCTATCCCCTGTCCAACGGATTGCTGCCCTATATCGCGCGCGAGATATACGGCACCAGCCAGACCGGGCTCGGCTATCTCTCGGCAAGTTTCGCGGTCGGCTCGCTGGTCGGCTCGATCCTGTTGAGCGTGATCGGCGGCGTCCGCGTCGCCCGGCTGATGATCGCGGCGACCATCCTGTGGTACGCGGCGCTTCTGGTGTTCGCGCAGATCCAGACCGTGCCCGCAGCGATCGTCTGCCTGTCCCTCGCGGGCTTCGCACAAAGCCTGACCATGATCTCGATCGCGGTGATCCTGATGCGGACCGCGAGCGAGCATTTCCGCGGCCGGGTGATGGGCGTGCGGATGCTGGCGATCTACAGCCTGCCGCTCGGCCTGTTGGCCGCCGGCAGCCTGATCGAGGCGATCGGCTTCGCCGCCACCGCCACGCTGTATCCCGCGGCGGGGCTGACGCTGATGCTGGCCATCGTGCTGCACTGGCGCGCCGATCTCTGGCATCTGCACGCGCCGGCGAATGCGAAGTAGCGACGGCTGGCTGGGTTAGGCAAGCAACACCCTGATCTATCGGCTGAAATCGACGCACCGCGCCTTCGTCCGCCCGGGCTGCTGCTCAAATAGTGAGCACGCGCGATGCCACGGCGCGTTCACGTCAACGTTTTCCGTACGGCTGGAATTCGCCGCCTGATTTGATTACCCTCGCTGGCAGCTGGACGAGCGGGGCGGAACTTTCCCCAACCTTCAGCATTGGTAACTTCGCTTTGATCTGGCGCCCAACATCAGGAGCGTAGCGATGGCAACCCAAATCATCATGGACCACAACGGCGATACCCGGCACAGCTTCGATGCCAACGACGCGGAAGCCCTCTTGAAGGCCGAGCGCCGGTTCAAGGCGCTGACGGGCAATGGCTTCACCGCGGCGACCCGGAATGCTTCCGGTGAACCGGTCGTGACCCGCATGTTCGATCCGACCGCGGAGGAGACCGTGTTTTTCCCGCGGCTGGTCGGCGGATAATTATCCGGTTCAAGTCCGTGAAACCGCTGCAAATCCTGGCCGATTGGCTCCGCAATCTCGGCTCGGCCTGTTCAAGCTTGGGACGGGCCTTGCTGGACTGGGTCTATGATCCCGCTCCCGCAAGTGAACAGGAGGCGCGTGGACGGAAGCTCCTGCTGGAATGGTTGTCGGAGGCGCAACGGAAGGAATACGAGGAGCGCAATTGTTTCGAGGTCACTGGCTGTCATACCGGGAAGCGATACCGGATACGCTACGGGATGGGAACCAACGTCTATGAGCTGGACGACAAGGGGCGGCCGCTGACCGGCTGGTGTTTCGTGCCCGAAGGTTATCTCGTCGCGGGCGATGTCATGCTGGCCCAGAAGATCGCGATCGAGACGGATGAGCGAGCCGCGCTAAGAGTCGCCAACAACTTCAGCCTTAGGTGACGTGGCGGGTCGCGTCCGGCTTTCCCAGCCAGCAAACTTCAGGCGGCGCGCGCGGGAAGCTTCGCGCGCCGCGGAGGCTATGAGCGCGCCGCCTTTGGATCGGTCAAATCCCGCTCCCATCCGAACACCGAGCGGCCGTCCAGATCAGGCGATGCCGCGCGTTCGGCGGCGATGAAAGACTCCAGCGACGGCCCTTTCGCCGGCTCTTGGGCCGCTCGCTCGAGCCGGCGCGCCTGATCGTCGAGCCGCCTCAAGGCCTGCATCTCCTCGTCGCGACCGAGCTTCGCGTTCGCTACCGCCGATTTCAGGACGCGGATCGTCTCGTCATAGACCTTGATCGGAACGGGATAGGGATGCCGGTCCTTGCCGCCATGCGCGAGCGAGAAGCGTGCCGGATCGCGGAAACGGTAGGGTGCGCCGTGCACGACTTCGGCGACCATCGCAAGCGAGCGCACGGTGCGCGCTCCGACCCCCGGGGTCAGCAGCAAATCCGGAAAGTCGATGGGCCCGCGTTCGGCGGCGGCGGCCAGGGTGCCATGGAGGCGGCGCGAAAACACGTCGCTCGATCGCACGTCGTGGTGTGCCGGCATGATCAGATGCGGCAAAAGACCCTGGGCAGGAGTGTCGCCGGTCAGCGCCGCCAGCTCCCTCACGATGCGGTCGGGGCCGAGCGCGGTGAGCAGCTCGAGTTGAGCTGTGCGCGAAACTTCCGCCCGCCTGTCCGTGAGATTGACGATCTCGCCCTGCGCGGGCCCGTCGATGGCCGTGTGAGGCTCGTCGACGAAGCTCGCGAGGTTTTCCGAATGCCAGTGGTAGCGGCGCGCCTGCCGCTTGTCGCCGTTCATGCCCTGCTGCACCACGGTCCATTTGCCGTCGTCGGTGACGAAGAAGCCGTGGAGGTAAAGGTCGAAGCCGTCCTGCACGGCGGCGCTGTCGACCTTCGCGACCAGGCGGCTTGCGCGAGTGAGCCGCGCGCTGTCGAAGCCAATGCGCTCGCCGAGCAGCCGCAATTCGTCGGGCGTTTTGCGCGAGTGCTGGCCGCGACCGCCGCAGACATGGATTCCAAGCTCTTGTTGCAGCGGCCCGAGCCCGCGTTTTAAGGCGCCGATGACGCTGGTCGTGATGCCGGAGGAGTGCCAGTCCATCCCCATCACGGCGCCGAACGACTGAAACCAGAACGGATGCGACAGCCGCTGCAGGAATTCGTCGCGGCCGTAATGCTGCACGACCGCCTGCGTGATGATGGCGCCAAGCGAGGACATGCGCGTCGCCAGCCACGGCGGCACGCGTCCGCCATGGAGCGGGAGGTCGGCGCTGCCGGTGCGTCTTGCCATCAGGTCCTTGTAGTGCGGGAATCGGCCGGACTCTATCAGGTGTTCCGCTCGGCCATGGTCCGGAACGTGATGGAATATCTGGGCGCTTCGACGGCAGGGATGCTGTGCTGCCACACATGGCGGGACGCACCCGACATCAGGTAGAGCGAGCGCGGCTCGGCATCGAGCGTGAAGCGCTGCCACTTCTCGCCGGCCGCCCGCCGGAACCGGAACTTGCAGGCGGAGCCCAGCGATAGTCCGAATACCCTGTCGAAGGGCGGCTTGTCCCGGTGCCACCCGATACCGACTCCGGTGTCGTATTCGGTGCAGAGAACCTGCCTGATCCGGGTTTCGGGGCCGCCGAATGCCTCGACCTGCGCCAGCACAGGATCGAGCCAATCCGGGATTGGTTCGGCCTCCCGCAGCCGCCGCAGCGTATGGTCGTAACCGAACCCGAATGACACCACCCGCCGCTTGCCTTCGTACTGGCCGAACTGGAAGGGTTTCAGCGGCAACGCCGAAATGCGGCCGATGAGTTTCTGTTCGGTTTCGGCCGAGACAAAGTCGGCGGTGTACTGCAGACCCTCGGGTTCCCCGGATAAATTCGAAAACAATGCGAGCTGCTCGCTCAACGGCGGGTCCTTCGGCAGTGGCTGGATTGCCCCGCGATATGGGGATCCCGCGCTAAAAGGGGAAGGCCAGACTGCGCTCCGCCGCGGCGGGAATGGCTCCTTGTTGTTGTCCTAGAGTGGGCAATCCTGCGGAAACACCGGTTTGCGTTTCTCCAGATGGGACGCGAGCCCTTCGCGCGCTTCCGCGCCGGCGAAACCGAGCAGTTCGAGCGCGGTCGAGGTGTCGAACAGCGGTCCGTTGACGCGCAGCCAGTTGTTGAGCGCATATTTGATCCAGCGAATGGCGCTCTGCGCGCCGCTGCAAAGATCCTCGGCCACGTCGAGCGCGGTCTTCTGCAAATCGGCGTCCTCGACGCAGAGCGACACCAGTCCGATCCGTTCGGCCTCTTCGCCGGACAGCGGCTTGCAGGTCAGGAGGTAGTATTTCGCCTTCGCAAGGCCGCACAGCAGCGGCCATATGATGCAGGCGACATCCCCGGCCGCGACCCCGAGCCGGGTGTGGCCGTCGACGATGCGCGCGGATTTTCCCACGATCGAGACGTCGGCGAGGATGCCGACCACGAGACCCGCGCCGACCGCGACGCCGTTGATCGCCGAGATGATCGGCTTGTTGCAGTTGATGACGTTATAGACGAGGTCCTTGGCTTCCTTCCATGTCGCCATGCGGGCGACGGGATTGTCGAGGAGGCTCTTGATCAGCTCGAAGTCGCCGCCCGCGGAAAAGGCCTTGCCGGCCCCGGTGACGATCACGGCATTGATGTCGGGGTCGTCATTGATGTCGCGCCAGATGTTGGTGAGCTGGGTGTGCGTCTCGGCGTCGACCGAATTGTAGGTCTCGGGCCGATTGAAGGTCAGCCGAAGAATGCGTTGCGACGGATAATCAAGCGTCAGTCTGGTATAGCCGGCATATCGATCGGACATTTTCATCCCCTTTTTGGTTTGACGCAGCATTCGCGGTGGTTCCCGGTGCCCGCCGCGGGTTTTATCGCGGTTGTCGCCGGTCGGCGAACGGTTTCGCCTGAGAGCGAGACTTGACGGAGGCCGGCATGCAAGTCTACTTATGCAAGTAACACTGGCAGGCGCGGGACCGGGAAGTCCTGATGCCGCGACACAGGAAATAGTTCGGAGTTCGAAGCCGCCGGTGGCGGCTGGAGCCTCGGGTAGGAATGCCGGATATCCTCCTGACCAAACGGGATCGCGTTGCCGTCGTGAGCCTCAACCGGCCGGAGGTCCGCAACGCCATGACCTTGAAGATGTGGCGCGAGCTGGCGGCCATGTTTTCCGGATTAGCCGAAGACGACGACATCCGCGCCGTCGTCCTGACCAGCTCGGGCACGGATTTCTGCGTGGGAGCCGATGTCTCGGAGTTTGATCGCATACGGGAGAACCGCGACCAGAGCGCGGCTTATGAAGTTTCGGTCGATGCCTGCTCGGCCGCAATTGCGGACCTGGCCAAGCCGGTCGTTGCATCCATCTCCGGCTATTGCCTCGGCGGCGGCTGCCACCTCGCGCTCGCCTGCGATTTTCGGTTTGCGGACGAGACCGCGAAAATCGGCATTCCCTCGGCGAAACTCTCGATCGTCTATGGCGTGAAGAGCGTTCAGCGACTGCTGGCGGTCGCCGGTATCGCAAATGCGAAACGGATGCTTTATTCCGGCGAGCGCTTCGAGGCTGTGCGCGCCCGCTCGATGGGGCTCATCGACGAGATATGCGACGACGCGGGAGCCGCCGCGGTCGAATATGCGGGAACGCTGGCCGGCAACGCGCCGCTATCGATTGCGGGCGCCAAATTCATGCTCAACGGGCTGTCGATGGGCGATGGCGGTCTCGACATAGCCGCGGCGCAGCGCATGATCGACGCCGCGGCCGATAGCGAGGATTTCAGGGAAGGCCGGCTCGCATTCGCGCAGAAGCGAGCGCCCCGGTTTCGCGGGCGTTAGATGGTCCGCGCGGTTTGGAGAGCGATGGCGAGTTCGGACGAGCTTTTCGGAGCCGCACCATGAAACCTGTCGCCTTCGACTATGTTGCGCCACGCAGCCTTGAAGCTGCGATCGATGCGCTCGCGGCGGCGGATGGCGACGGCAAGGTCATGGCCGGCGGGCAATCCCTGATGCCCTTGCTGAATTTCAGGATGACGCGTCCCTCGGTCGTCGTCGATCTTGCGCGTGTGCCGGGGCTGTCGTTCGTCGAACTCCGGGGCGACAAGGTCGCCATCGGCGCCTTGACGCGACACGCCGAGCTTGAATTTTCGGACCTCATCCTGACCCATCTGCCGGTGATGGCGGCCGCCATGCCGCATGTGGCGCATCTGGCGATCCGCAACCGGGGGACCATCGGCGGCAGCCTGTCGCATGCCGATCCGGCGGCGGAATTACCGATGCTGGCGGTGTTCTATGGCGCCACCATCAAGGCGCAGGGGCGGGGCGGCCGACGGGAAATTCCGGCCGAGGAATTCTTCGTATCCGCGCTGGGCAACTGCCTCGAACCCGATGAGATCGTGTTCGAGATCGATTTTCCGATTTCTCCCTCGCACACCGGTTGGGCGTTCGAGGAAGTCGCGCGCCGCTTTGGCGACTTTGCCCTCGCATGCATCGCGGTATCGCTCGAACGGCGCGCTGGCCGGATTGCCGACGCACGGGTCGCGGTCATGGGGGTGGCGGAAAGGCCGCTGCGTCTTCGCGAGGCGGAAGACGCGTTGCGCGGCGCCGACGGAGGAGGCGGGACAGCCGCGAAATTCGCCGCGGTCGTCCGCGCCGGCCTGTCGCCCGCGGACGACATCCACGTCTCCGGCGAATACCGCAAGCATCTGATCGGCGCGCTGGCCGAAAAAGCCCTGATGACGGCATGGACGCGCGCGGCGGGAGACCGGCCGTGAAGATGGATATCGTCGCAACCGTCAACGGGCGAAAGTATCCGGCGAGCATCGAGCCCCGCCTGCTGCTGTCTGATTTTCTGCGTGACACACTCGGGCTTACCGGAACCCATGTCGGCTGCGAGCACGGCGTCTGCGGGGCGTGCACCGTCCTGATGGACGGCGACAGCGTCCGTTCCTGCCTGACCCTGGCGGTCAGAGCCGATGGCGCCGACATCGTGACCGTCGAGGGTTTGGGAACACCGGATCAACTGAACGCGCTGCAGACCCAGTTTCGCGAACTGCACGGTCTTCAGTGCGGTTTCTG
>JBAUUA010001214.1:0-1844 GCA_049582465.1 Bradyrhizobium sp.
TATTGCGTGGGATCGTGCACCTCGTAGAGCAATTGCTCCTTGCAGGTTTGCGCCGTCACCGCGCCGCCTGAACCTTCGACCTTGGTGATGACGAGGCTGCCGTCTTCGCCGATTTCACCGATGGGAAAGCCGAGCCGCGCCAGATCGGGAATATCCTTATAGCCGGGATCGGCAAAATAGCCGCCGGTGATTTGGCCGGCGCATTCCAGGAGATGGCCGGCGACAGTGCCCTGCCCCAGCAAATTCCAGTCGTCCATCGCCCAGCCGAAGGCGTGGATCATCGGCGCCAGAAACAGCGCGGGATCGGACGCGCGCCCGGTGATCACGATGTCGGCGCCGAGGCCAAGCGCCTTCGCCATCGGCTCGGCGCCGAGATAGGCATTGGCCGACAACAGCCGGTTGCCGAGCTGTTTGATCGTGCCGTCGAATTCCATGATCGGCAGATCGCCGTCCCTGCAGACCTCGAGCACATCGTCGCCAACCACGGCCGCGATCTTCAGCGACGACAGCCCGAGCGATTTTGCGATCTCGGCGGTCTTGCGGGCCGCAGCAAGCGGGTTGGCCGCGCCCATATTGGTGACGATCTTGATGCATCCAGCCGCGCAGGCCGGGAGCACCGCGCGCATCCGCTCCTCCAGCAGCGGATCATAGCCGCTGTCGGGGTTCTTCATGCGCGCCTGCTGCGCCAGCGCGACCGTTCGCTCACCCAGACACTCGAACACCAGATACTGGATGCCGCCCTTTTCGGCGAGTTCGAGCGCGGGCTCGATGCGATCGCCCGAATAGCCCGCGCCTGACCCTATCCTGATGGTTCGCATCACTTCAGCCCGAAATAGGCACGCCGCAACGCCTCATTGTCGGTCATTTCGGCGACCGTGCCGGAAAAGCGGATCCGGCCGCCTTCCAGCACGAACACCCGCGTGGCGACCTCGAGGAAGCCGATATTCTGCTCGGCGATCAGGAGCGCAAGCCCCCGCCCGCGCAAATCGCTGAGAATCCGGATCACTTCCTTGACGAACAAGGGCGACAGCCCGGCCGACGGCTCGTCCATCACCAGAAGCCGCGGCTCGGCGGCAAGGGCCTTGGCAATGCCGAGCATCTTGCGCTGGCCGCCGGAAAGGCTGGACGCCGGCGCGCGGCGCTTTTCGCGCAGTGCCGGAAACAGGCCATAGAGTTCCTCGGCGCGCGCGCCGGGATCGGCGTGCCCCAGCGCCTGCGCGCCGACGCGGATGTTTTCCTCGATCGACAGATCCGGAAATACCGCAAGCTCCGACATGTAGGTCATGCCGAGCCGCATGCGGTCGCTCGAACGCATCCGCGTCACGTCCTGGCCGCCGAGATCAATGCGGCCGTGCCGCGCCTCGATCAGGCCGACCAGGGTCTTGAGAAACGTCGTCTTGCCGGCGCCGTTGGCCCCCAGCAGCAGCACGGTTTCGCCCGGCCGCACGTCGAGATCGACGCCCCACAAGACCTGCATGGTGCCGTAGCCGGCATCGACGCCGGCAGCCTTCAAGAGCGGCGCAGCCTCAGGCGGCATGCTCGCCTCCCAAAAACACCTCGATGACCTGCGGCACTTGCACGGCGACCGCGAGCGTGCCCTCGAAGATCTCCTTGCCGGCGTTCATGACGATGACACGGTCGGTGATGTGCTCGATGAATCCCATGAGATGCTCGACCACGATGATAGCGATTCCCGTCTGCGCCAGCGCCTTGATGCGTTCGGCGATCCAGTCGAGTTCCGCCGGATTGAGTCCGGCGGCGAGTTCGTCGAGCAGCAACAGCCGCGGACGCGTGGCCAGCGCGCGCACCAGATCGAGCATCTTCTGCTGCGCGTTGTTGAGATC
>JBAUUA010001215.1:0-1530 GCA_049582465.1 Bradyrhizobium sp.
TTGCAGATCAATCCCAACGGCCTCGCGACGGTGTTCGGCGCCCGGCGGCGGAACTGGCGGGAGGTCGGCGAGCGGGTCGCGCGGCTGGCCGCGGGGCTTCGCTCGCTCGGCGCCAATCCCGGCGACCGCGTCGCGATCCTGTCGCTCAACTCCGACCGCTATCTCGAACTTTACCTCGCGACCGCCTGGGCCGGCGCGGTGATCGTGCCGCTCAACATCCGATGGAGCCCGCTCGAAAACGAAGACGCGTTGCGCGATTGCCGTCCCAACGTCCTTGTCGTCGACAAGGCGTTCGCCGCGACGGGCGCGGAACTGGCGAAAGCGCTTCCGGGATTGAAGCTGGTCTATGCCGATGACGGCGACGCGCCGGCTGGAATGGAAAGCTATGAGGCGCTGCTGGCGCGAAGCACGCCGATCCCGGACGCGATGCGCAACGCGGCCGATCTCGCCGGTATCTTCTACACCGGCGGCACCACCGGCCGCTCGAAAGGGGTCATGCTGAGCCACGGCAACCTGATGGCCAATGCGCTGAACGCGCTGGGCGAAGGACTGTTTCCGTCCACCGCCGTCTATCTTCATGCCGCCCCGATGTTCCACCTCGCCAACGGCGCGGCGATGTATTCGCTGCTGCTCAGCGGCGGCTCGAACGTCATCATCCTGTCGTTCACGCCGGAAGGCGTGATGGCCGCGGTCGAGA
The DNA here is from genome assembly GCA_049582465.1 of Bradyrhizobium sp. Classification (GTDB taxonomy): domain Bacteria; phylum Pseudomonadota; class Alphaproteobacteria; order Rhizobiales; family Xanthobacteraceae; genus Bradyrhizobium. The sequence goes on from JBAUUA010001215.1 coordinate 698, forward strand.
GCGAGCGCGTCACCGACGTGCTGCTGGTGCCGACCATGATCCAGATGCTAGTCGATCATCCCGCGCTCGGCTCCCACGACATGTCGTCGCTGAAAAACCTCGTTTATGGCGCCTCGCCGATCAGCGAGGCCGTGCTCGACCGGGCCACGAAGGCGCTGCCGAACGCGCAATTCACCCAGGCCTACGGCATGACCGAATTGTCGCCGATCGCGACCTTGCTGCACTGGAAAGAGCACATCGGCGATGCCCGCGCCAAGGGCCGGCACCGCGCCGCCGGCCGCGCCACGCTCGGCTGCGAGGTTCGCATCGTCGATACCGACGACAGACCGGTTGCGTTTGGTATCGTCGGCGAAATCGTCGTGCGGGGCGACAATGTCATGATGGGCTATTGGGAGCGGCCGGAGGAGACTGCGCGCGCGGTGATCGACGGCTGGATGCACACCGGGGACGGCGGCTACATGGATGAACACGGCTTCGTCTTCGTCGTCGACCGGGTCAAGGACATGATCATCTCGGGCGGCGAAAACGTGTATTCGGTCGAGGTCGAGAACGCCATCGCCCAGCATCCCGCGGTGGCGCAATGCGCCGTCGTCGGCATCCCGAACGAGCGCTGGGGCGAACAGGTCCATGCCGTGGTCGTGCTCAAGAGCGGCGCGAAGGCGACCGCCAACGAGTTGATCGAGTTCTGCAAGACGCTGATCGCCGGATACAAATGCCCGCGCAGCGTCGATCTCAGCGAAAGCCCGCTGCCGCTCTCGGGCGCCGGCAAGGTGCTCAAGCGCGAACTGCGCAGGCCGTTCTGGGAAAACCGCGAGCGGCGCGTAAGCTAGACC
>JBAUUA010001216.1:0-6156 GCA_049582465.1 Bradyrhizobium sp.
GCACCAGCAGCCCGATCGCGCCGCTCAGGAATTCCGGCTTCTCGGCATCGCCGATCTCGCCGATGAAATCGACCAGCGGATTGTTCTCGATCAGCGGACGAATGAGTTCGTCGTAATAATCCTGGTCGGCGCGATCGACCTTGGCGGCGATCTTCAGCGGAATGCCGCAGCGCGCGGCGATCTTGATGGCGCGGTCGACGCCCTTTTCCGGTGCGATGCGGCCGAGCACGGCGAGATATTCCTGTCTGGCCGGTTGCGGCGTCAGCAGCTTTTCAGGAAGGCCGTGATGGATGGTACGAACCCAATTGGCCTGCGGCACCGGGCGCCGCTGGGCGTCCGAGATCGAAATCACAGGGATCGATGAAAATGTCGTGAACACCGGCTGATGCTCCGGCAGGTCGAGCCGGCCGTGCAGGGTGGTCAAAAACGGAGTCGGCTGCCGGGAGAACAGGGAGAACGGATAATAGTCGAGATGGAAATGCAGGAAGTCGAATTCCTCGTCGTCGCATTTCTGCCGCACGCGCTCCAGCATCACCATGTGCAGCGCGTTGGGATCGCGCACCGCGCCGTCCAGGCGCAGCGCCTTCGGCCAGGGCGCATCGAGTTTTGCCGAGGTCTGGGAATCGCCGCTGGCGAACAGGGTAACGTCGTGTCCCAACGCCACCAGTTCCTCGGTCAGCCAGTGTACGACCCGTTCGGTGCCGCCATACAGTTTGGGGGGAACAGCCTCCGTCAACGGGGCAACCTGCGCGATGCGCATCTTACCGTCTCCTTGTGTCATGAGTGATCCACAGCCCCGCTATGCGATGGCACCGGCATGCCGCCAAAGGAACGTTTCCGCATGTGCGAAGTTCCCTCCAAAGCCGCGTACTTCTTCCACACCATGGTCTTTCTGATGCCTTCACGTCCGCGCAGAGTTTCGTCAGCGTCAATGCTGCAGAAATGTTGCGCGGTGAGGGCGGTATAGCGGGAACCGAAACGCCGCTCGGGCTTTCGATTCCAACGCGCACGTCAGATCAGGGTTCTCCCTCAGGGGTTTTGCAGCACATGGACAATCTTTCGGGTTACGCCAACCGTCCGTTTCCCTTCGTGCTGCGCTACCTGCGCCAGCGCCTTTCCGCGCACGTGGTCATCCTGCTGTCGGTTATTGCGGCAGTTGCATGTTCGGTAGGCACGCAATATGGCGTGAAGTCTCTGGTCGACGGATTGTCGGGGGGAACTTCGCGCGCAGGCAGCGTATGGCTGGCATTCATTTTACTCATGTCGCTGATCGCAGCCGATAACTTCCTGTGGCGGATCGCGAGTTGGACAGCGAGCTTCACATTTGTGGGAGTAACCGGCGATCTGCGCCGCGACATCTTCCGCCATCTGACCGGTCACGCGCCGAGCTATTTTTCCGACCGGCTGCCGGGCATGCTGACCAGCCGCATTACCGCGACGTCGAATGCGGTATATACTGTCGAAAACATGTTTGTCTGGAACGTGCTGCCGCCCTGCATGGCGACGATCGCGGCAATCGTCCTGATTGGAACCGTCAGCCTGCCGATGGCGGCCGGCCTGATCGTGATCGCGGCCATCATGGTGCTTGCGATGTTTCGGCTGGCGGCGGCCGGCAAGCCGCTACATGACGACTTCGCCGACAAGGCTGCCGCCGTCGACGGCGAAATGGTCGACGTCATCAACAATATGCCGCTGGTGCGGGCATTCTGCGGGCTGCGCTACGAGCACGACCGCTTCGACGCGACTGTGGGGCGGGAGCTCACGGCGCGCGGACGCAGCCTGCGCTATCTGGAAAAGCTGCGGGTGCTGCACGCCGGCATCACGGTCCTTCTGACGATCGGGCTGCTGGCCTGGGCCATCATGCTGTGGCAGCGCGGCGGCGCCACCACGGGCGACGTCGTGCTGGTCTGCACGCTAGGCCTTTCCATTCTCTCCGCGACGCGCGATCTCGCGGTGGCGCTGGTCGATGTCACCCAGCATGTCGCCCGCTTGACCGAAGCCATCGCTACGCTATTGCTGCCGCACGAATTGCGCGACCATCCCGAAGCCGAACCGCTGGTCAGGAGCGGTGCGGCGATTGCCTTCAACAATATTTCGTTCCGCTATCCCGGCGGGCTGAAGGTGTTCGAACGATTCAGCCTTCGCCTGCATCCGGGGCAGCGGGTCGGGCTGGTCGGGCAGTCCGGCGGCGGCAAGTCCAGCCTGTTCGTGCTGCTGCAGCGGTTCTACGACGTCCAGACCGGCAACATCACGATCGACGGCCAGGATATCGCCAAGGTCACGCAGCAGAGTCTGCGCGAGGCGATCTCGGTGGTGCCGCAGGACATCTCGCTGTTCCAGCGCTCGATCCTGGAGAACATCCGCTATGGACGTCCGAACGCGACCGACGATGAGGTGCTGCGCGCGGCGATCGCGGCGCGCTGCGACTTCGTCGAGACGTTGCCGGAAGGCCTCGCCACCATGGTCGGCGACCGCGGCGTCAAGCTGTCGGGCGGCCAGCGCCAGCGCATCGCGATCGCGCGCGCGTTCCTCAAGGACTCGCCGATTCTGCTGCTGGATGAAGCGACCGCGGCGCTGGACAGCGAATCCGAGGAGGCGATCCGCGAAGCGCTCGGCCGCCTGATGCGTGGGCGCACCGTGATCGCGATCGCCCACCGGCTGGCGACATTGCGCAATTTTGACCGCGTCGTGATGTTGAAGTCGGGTAAGATCATCGAAGACGGGCCGCCTGATCGGCTGATGCAGGGGCAGGGGCCCTACCGCGAACTGGTGACGCAGGAAATGAGCAGGCTCGCGACACATGCAGCCTGAGATGGGGCTGAAGATTCCAGTCGAGTTGCGTAAATCCAGGGACGCGCGGGCGGGGGAACCGATCGAGGTCACATGGCAGCCGAACTCGTTACCCAGATCATGACGGCGCGGGTCGTCGAACAGATCCAGGAATCGCCGTTCTATATTCCGATGACCGGGCCCGCGGCCAGGCCGCGGCGCTCACTCAAGCACGACGACACCTTCATCGTGCTCGACAGCCATGGCGACATTGGCGCTTCCGCCGGTGGGCCGGACGGACTGTTCAATGCCGACACCCGCTATCTCGCCCGGCTGGAACTCGTGCTCGACGAGCTGCAGCCGCTGCTGCTGGGCTCGAATTTGCGCGACGACAATTCCGGCCTGACCGTCGATCTCACCAATCCCGACATCTACCACCAGGGGCGGATCGTGCTGCGGAAGGACATGCTGCACATCGTGCGCACCATCTTCCTGTGGCGGGGCACCGCCTATCAGCGGATTGGCGTGCAGAACCACGGCGAGCGGCCGGCGAGTTTCGACCTGACGCTGCTGTTCGACAACGACTTCGCCGATCTGTTCGAGGTGCGCGGTGAAAAGCGTCCGCGCCGCGGCATCGGCACGAGCAAGCTGCTCGGCCCCACCGACGTCCTGCTGGAATACAAAGGTCTCGACGACACGGCGCGCGCCACCGCGCTGCATTTCGATCCCCGCCCGACGCGGCTGGCGGTGAATGCGGCGACCTATCATTTCGATCTGGCGCCGCAGCAGGTCGCGTCGCTGTTCGTGGCGGTATCCTGCAACAAGCCGGCCGGGTTCAGGCCGGCACGGTTTTTCCGCGGGCTGCTGGCGCATCGCCGCGAAATGCGCCGCTCGACGGCGGGCGCGGCGAGCATCGAAACCTCCAACAACATCTTCAACGAGGTGCTGTGCCGGTCGATGGCGGATCTCAATATCCTGACGACGGACACGCCGCAGGGGCGATATCCCTATGCGGGCATCCCCTGGTATTCGACAACCTTCGGCCGCGACGGTATCATCACCGCGCTGCAGATGCTGTGGATCGATCCGCGGGTGGCGCGCGGCGTGCTGCGGCGGCTTGCCTTCTACCAGGCGAAGTCGGTTGATCCGCTCGCCGACGCCGAACCCGGAAAAATCCTGCACGAGATGCGCGGCGGCGAGATGGCGGCGCTGCGCGAGGTGCCGTTCGCCTGTTACTACGGCAGCGTCGATGCGACGCCGCTGTTCGTGCTGCTGGCCGGTCTCTATGTCGAGCGCACCGGCGACGAGGAGACGCTCACCGAATTGTGGCCCGCGATCGAAGCGGCGCTCGGCTGGATCGACGGGCCGGGCGATCCCGATCGCGATGGCTTCGTCGAATACCAGCGTGCATCGGAGCAGGGGCTCGCCAATCAGGGCTGGAAGGATTCCTACGACGCGATCTTCCATGCCGACGGACGGCTGGCCGAAGGCTATATCGCGCTCGCCGAAGTGCAGGGCTACGTATTCGCCGCCAAGCGGCTGGCGGCGCGCTGCGCCTTGCGCATGGGATTTGCGGAAAGGGCAGGCCAGCTCGCGACCGAGGCGCAAACGCTTGCGGCACGGTTCGAACAGGCCTTCTGGTGCGAGGAGCTCGGTACCTATGCGCTCGCGCTCGACGGCGAAAAACAGCCGTGCCGGGTGCGCACCTCGAACGCCGGGCAATTGTTGTTCACCGGCATCGTCAGCGCGGACCGCGCCCGCCTGGTCGCTGCCGACCTGATGCGGCCGCATTTCTTCACGGGCTGGGGCATCCGCACCGTCGCGCATGGCGAAGCGCGCTACAATCCGATGTCCTATCACAATGGATCGATCTGGCCGCACGACAACGCGCTGATCGCGCTGGGGCTCGCGCGCTACGGTCTCAAACATACGGTCGCGCATCTGTTCAAGGCGCTGTTTGATGCCGCCACCTATATGGACCTGCGCCGGCTGCCCGAATTGTTCTGCGGTTTTCGGCGCGAGAAGCGGCGCGGGCCGACACTTTATCCCGTTGCCTGCGCGCCGCAGGCCTGGGCGAGCGCGACGCCGTTCACGCTGCTGGAAGCCGCGCTCGGGCTCGAATTCGACGCCGGCCGCGGCGAAATCCGGCTGCGCAATCCGCGTCTGCCGGCGTTCCTCAACGAGGTGGTGCTGCGCGATCTGCGTTTGGGATCGTCAAGCGTCGATCTGCGCGTCAGCCGCCACGGCGACGAGGTGTCGCTGGAGGTCCTGCGCACCTGCGGCCAGATCCAGGTGTCGATCGTATTGGCGCATTGAAGGCGGCGCTTGACCGGAGGAGGCCGTATGCGCGCAAGACATCTATTATTGGTCCTGGTGGCGGTCGCCCTTGCCGGGCTGGCAGCCGCCTCGTCTTGGGCGCAAAACCAAGCCGCGCCGCCACCGGCGGATAGCAAGCCGCCGGCGTCGCAGCCGCAAGCCGCCGCTCCGGCCGCGCCGAAGACGCCCGCGCCGCCGCCTTCCGTCACCATCATCGGCGCCAGGGAGGCACACGGTGTGCTCGGCCGCGACGTTCGCAGCCCGACGGACGAGGACATGGGGCATATCGTCGACGTGATCGTCGACCGCGCCGGCGTGGTGCGCGCGGCCGTGATCGATTTCGGCGGCTTTCTCGGCGTCGGTAGCCGAAAGATCGTCGTTGACTGGAGCGCGCTGCATTTCGGCCATGTCGCGGACAAGGGCGACAGCATCACGCTCGAATTGACCAAGGAGCAGGTGACCGCCGCGCCCGAATACAAGGAGGATCAGCCGATCGTGGTGCTTGGCGCAGCCGGCAGCCTGAAGCCGCTGCAGTTCGATCCCTAAGTGAAGCAGAACCAATATGCCGTTCGCAGGTTCCTCCCATTCGATTGACCGGAGTGATGGTGACCGGCGTGGGGGAACGATCGGCAGAGATGGGGTTTCATCCCGGGTATTGGAACCGGTGATGGACAAGGCGACGACAGCACCCTCGAGTCAGAGCCAGCGCGGCCTCGACTGGTTCATCTTCTTCCTTGCCGATGTGCAGACCGGTTTCGGTCCGTTCATCGCGGTTTATCTGACGACCGAGAAATGGACGCAAGCCCAGATCGGCCTGGTGCTGTCGATCGGCGGCGTGGTCGGGCTGATCGGGCAGATGCCCGGCGGCGCCATCGTCGATGCGGCCCGTTCGGAGCGGCTGGTGGCGGGCCTGGCGGTCGCGACCATCGGCATGAGCGCACTTGCCTATGCGCTGTGGCCGATCTTTCCGGTGGTGACGGCTGCGGCGACGCTGCATGCGGCCGCGAGCTGCGTGCTCGGCCCGGCGATCGCTGCGATCAGCCTCGGGCTGGTCGGATCGCCGGCGATGGG
>JBAUUA010001217.1:0-2964 GCA_049582465.1 Bradyrhizobium sp.
CGCCATCGGCGGGCCGCATCACCTGGGGCGGCCGCGCCGATCGCGCCATGACGCGCCGCGCCATCCTGTTTCAGCGCCCGGTGATGCTGCGAAGGACCGCCGGCGCCAACGTCGCCTATGCGCTGGCTCAGGCCGGCGTGGCATACCGCGAGCGCGCCGGGCGGATCGTTACCTTGCTCGATCGGGTCGGGCTTTCGGGTCTGGCGCAGCGGCCGGCGCGGCGGCTATCCGGCGGCGAACAGCAGCGGCTGGCGCTGGCCCGTGCGCTGGCGCGCGATCCGGAAATTCTTCTGCTCGACGAGCCCACCGCCAATCTCGATCCCGCTGCAACGCGCGGCGTCGAGGAGATCGTGCTGAGCGCCGCGCGATCCGGCATCAAGATCGTGATGGCCTCGCACGACCTCGGCCAGGTGCGAAGGCTCGCCGGCGATGTGATCTTTCTGGTCCGCGGCGCGCTGTGCGAGCAGGGCAGGGCGGAAGATTTTCTCGATCATCCGAAGACGACAGAGGCCGCCGCCTTCCTGCGCGGCGATCTCGTGATTTGATGTGCTGAAGGAGGAAGTCATGATGTCTCGTTTTTCATCGCTCGCGCCGGCGGTTCTGGTTGCCACGCTGCTCAATCTCGCGTCCGCTGGCGCCGAGGACAAGTCGATCGTGGTGGCCTCGACCACCTCGACGCAGGATTCCGGGCTGTTCGGCTATCTCCTGCCGATCTTCAAGGCCAAGACCGGCATCGAGGTGAAGGTGATCGCGCAAGGCACGGGACAAGCGCTCGACACCGCGCGGCGCGGCGATGCCGACGTGGTGTTCGTCCACGCCAAGGCGCAGGAGGAGAAATTCCTCGCCGAGGGTTTCGGCGTCAAACGCTTCGACGTGATGTACAACGACTTCGTGCTGATCGGGCCGAAGGCCGATCCGGCCGGCGTCAAGGGCAAGGACATCGAGACCGCGCTGAAGACCATTCAGGCCAAGGCTGCGCCATTCATCTCGCGCGGCGACCGCTCCGGAACCAATTCGGCCGAACTGGCGCTCTGGAAGCAGTCCGGGATCGACATCGCCGCCACCAAGGGCCCGTGGTACCGCGAGATCGGGCAGGGCATGGGCGCCGCACTCAACACTGCCGCCGCCATGAATGGCTACACGCTGTCCGACCGCGGCACCTGGATCTCCTTCAAGAACCGCGGCGATCTCGAAATCGTCGTCGAGGGCGATAGGCGGCTGTTTAATCAATATGGAGTCATGCTGGTGAATCCCGCGAAATACCCGACCGTTAAGAAGGAACTCGGGCAGACCTTCGTCGACTGGCTGGTCTCGCCGGAAGGGCAGAACGTGATCGCGGGCTACAAGATCGATGGCCAGCAGCTGTTCTTTCCCGATGCGGAGAAAAAGGGGACTTGAATGTAACGTCGTCCCGGCGAACGCCGGGACCCACACGCCCGTGTCCTCTCGTTTGGACGAGCTGGCGGAGACCTTTCGGAGCAACAAATGGCAGTGGTTATGGTCCCGGCGTTCGCCGGGACGACGTAGAATTTGTAACCAAGGTTGCCAAAGGGACGATGCGTGGTCCACCATTTCCAGATGATCCCGACCCAGCGCTTGCCGGTTTCGCTCACCCCGCTCGACACAGCGCTCGCGGCGCTGCTGCGGGGGATTGAACCGGTCGCGCCCTCCGCACTTCCGCTGGCGGAAGCCGTGGGCAGCGTCGCCGCTTATATGCCGCCGCTTCGCGCGCATCCCTCCCGCGACGTCGCCGTCAGCGATGGCTGGGCCTTGCGCGCCCGCGATCTCGTCGGCGCCTCGTCCTATTCGCCGCTGCCGCTTTCGGCGTCTCCGGTCTGGGTCGAAGCCGGCGAAGCCATGCCGGCGGGCTGCGACTGTGTGATCGATGCCGACCTGCTGGATCAAACCGGTCCGATGGTGCAGGCGCTGGGGGAAGCGACGCCTGGGCAGGGCGTTCGCCGCGCGGGCAGTGAAATCGTCGAAGCAAGCACGGCGATCGCTCCCGGGCGGCGCATTCGTCCGCTCGATCTCTTGATTGCGCGCGCGGGCGGCCTTGCGGAACTGAACGTACGGCGTCCGCGGCTGCGCATCGTCAATATTCCCGCTACCTCCGGCGCTGCGCTGACGGCGCGGCTGATCGCGGACAGCGCGCAGGCGGCGGGGGCCGCTGTCGTCAGTACCGATGCCGCGGGACGCGACGCGGCATCCATCGCCGAGGCGGCCGGGACCGATGCCTGCGATATGCTCGTCACCACGGGTGGCAGCGGTGTCGGCGGCAACGATGCGGTCGTGGCGGGCCTGGCCAGGCGCGGCGAGGTCATCGCCCATGGCATCGCGTTGCAGCCCGGCCGGACCGCGGCTGTGGGCAGGGTCGGAAACATTCCGGCGATCGCGCTGCCGGGCGCGCCGGATCAGGCGCTCGCGGCATGGTGGACACTGGCGCTTCCCGTGCTGGATGTCCTGTCCGCGCTCTCGCCGCGGCAGCCGGTCACCCTGCCGCTTGCACGCAAGATTGCCTCGAGCGTAGGCATCGCCGAACTCGTGCTGCTGCAACAGATCGAGGGCCGATGGCTGCCGCTGGCGGTCGGCGACCTCTCACTTGATGCAATCGCCCGCGCCGACGCATGGCTGGCAGTGCCCGGCGGGGCCGAGGGTTTTGCTGCAGGCACGCCGGTCGATGCCTATATGCTGCGGGACTGATATGGGGTTTATAGGTTCCCGCATGACCAATGCGCCTTCGCCGAAACATCGCGTCAGCATGGATCAGGACCAGTTCCTGACCATCCTGTCGCGCGAAGAGGCGCTGGCGCGGTTCGAGGCCGCCTTGTTCCCGAAGGCGGTTCCGGGCGAGCGACGGCGGCTTGCCGATGCGCTCGGCTGCACGCTGGCGCAGGATGTCGTGGCGCCGATCGACGTGCCGCCGTTCGATCGCTCCAATTTCGACGGCTTTGCGGTGCGCTCCGC
>JBAUUA010001218.1:0-3014 GCA_049582465.1 Bradyrhizobium sp.
GTCCCGACGACAATCTCCGACAAGGCGGTGGAAATGCGCAGCCAGATCGAAATCAGGCTCGCTATCAGCGCGAGCCCCAACCACAACGCCGCAAGCGCCCAAACTCCGGTCATCAGCAGATCTCCCGTCCGCTCCTCACAAGGCCACGCGTCACCGTCTCGCGAGGCGCTCGCGCGCCGCGCAGGCAATTTACCGCTTGGTGTCGTGGGAGTTCGGCAAGCTCCTACCGACGCCAAGCGTCCGGTAGGAGTCATCAGCCTGATCGGCGGTTGCGGGGGACCCCATCCCCTGAGAGATATTCAATTGTAGTGCGCAAATCGACGGTGGCAAGCTCAAAGAGTTCCGCTCGCAGACGAGCCTCAGTTTGCGTGGCCTGCCGTCAGGCTCTGAATATTGTCGTGGGCTGCTTTTTGGATACGAGCTTTCTCAGATCACGCAGCAAATCGTCGCCCAGTTCCGAAAGGCCGTTGATTTCTTTTTGCGCGTCGATTGCGTGCATTTTGCACGACTGGGTTGCTCCCTTTTTGGTCGAGGCGAGTGCGTGCAGGTGTCCGGTGAGGCTTCCGGCACAGGTGAAGAAATAAGCAATCTGCCGCTGAAGCGAAGCGTCGAACAAATCCAGGCGATTGGCATTTGACTCGTAGATCGAGAACCTCGGCAATTCAAAAGCACCGAGTTCGCCAATATTCTCCTCGGCCCCAATCTCCATTTCTTCCAGTTTCCGAACTTCTTCGAAGCGCTCCATGCTGTCCATCACGGCAGCGATCTCTCCGATCAGAGCTGACGCAAGGCCTCGTCTCGAACGGGCACGTCTCAGGAGAAGCATGGTTTTCCCCGCATCGATGATTTGGTGACCTGAGCGCGCGCGGGAGCGGGCTCAATGACAGCTTAACAGGAAAACCGCGACAGGTGCCATCAGCATCGCGGCGGTTGGCCGTGTTGTTCTCGCTGCATCGCACCGCTCATCCCTAAACCAGTAAACCATCCTTACATATGCACCCACGATGCAAGAGCGTCGGCCCGAGAACGAAGGTCCGATCGGAACCAAGACTCTTCAGCGTGAAACTTCCGAGCGGGGCTCGGCGTTGCCCGATCCGAGCGAAACCGATTCCCACACCGCTACCGCCACCAAGATCGCGGATGTCAGCATCGACAGCATCAGCGGCGAAAGGCTGCCTGCGAACCAGGCCAGGACCAAGAGCGCGATGATGCCGGCGCCATGGGAGAGCTGGAGAAAGCCCCGGAAGGTGTGCTTGAACAGGATCGTCCCGATCAGGAACAACAAGGGTCCGCCGACCGCGCTCAGCACCGTCCTGGAATCGGAATGCTCCGCCGGATGGTCAGCACGAGATCATCGGCGACCGCCGAGAGAATGATACCGGCCACGATCGGCATGTGCAGATAGGTATAGGCGAGCCTCGCCAGCCGCCCCGGTTCGCTGGACCTTGAAATCTGCTCGGAGCCGGCCTCGGCGCCCTTGTGGAAATAGATCCACCACATTGCGATCGCGCCGATGAAGGCCGAGGCGAAGGCTGAGACGGTAGCAAGGGTCCAGGGCAGATCGGCAAAGGTCGCCCCGGTCACGACGATGGATTCGCCGAGCGCGATGATGATGAAACCGGCGCAGCGCTCGGCCATGTGGCCGCCCTCGACCACCCAGTCCGCCACCGCGGACGCCCCGTATTTCGGAATCCAGAACCGCGCCGCCGGCGAGATGTATTCGATGGTGAGCGCCATCGCCCAAAGCACCAGCCGCGATTGCCCTTCGGCAAATCCGCCCGCGATCCAGAAGATGGCCGACACCGAAAGCCAGGCCGTGATGCGGATTGCATTCATGCGCGCCAGGGTTCGGCCGGGCGGTGTCGAAACCCACAGAAAGACCGTCTTGCCGACCTGCATCGCGGCATAGGCGATCGCGAACCACAGCCCCCGCGATTCGAATGCTTTCGGGATCGAGGTCGAAAGCACCAGCCCGCCGAGCATCAGGAGGAACAGCAGGATCCGGACCGGGGTGGTTTCGGGATTGAGCCAGTTGGTGATCCAGGAGGTGTAGACCCACACCCACCAGACGGCCAGAAACAGCATGGTCGTATGCACCGCGCCGAGCGGGGTGAAGCGGCCGAGCAAGGTGTGAGAGATCTGCGTGACCGCGAAGACGAACACCAGGTCGAAGAACAGCTCGGCGTAAGTGACGCGGCTGTGCTGGTTCGGCACGATCGGGCGAAACATCGCGCCGCGTTCATTGTCCTCCGCCATCGCGCCCACTGCCCTGCCCGACCGAACTAAACCTCCGGCACCCCGGTCTGCAGGGCCAGCGCATGCAGCACGCCGCCCATCTGGCCGCGCAGCGACTGGTAGACGATCTGGTGCTGCTGGACGCGGGATTTGCCGCGGAACGACTCCGAGATCACGGTCGCCGCATAATGGTCGCCATCTCCGGCGAGATCGCGGATCGTCACCTCGGCGTCGGGAATTGCCGCCTTGATCATCGATTCGATATCGTGGGCGTCCATCGGCATCCCAGTCAGTCTCCCATTCCCTTGGTTCGAATCCCGGCCGGCGGTGGCCGCGGGGCCGCCGGAACTTAGCGCGGCAGCCCTTCTACGTCACGCTCCGTCGCACTATATTCCCGATCCAATCATTGCAAAGCCGCCCGGATCGCCCCGCGCGATCACAACGGGCTGACCAAATAGAGGGCTGACCATGAAACTCCCTGGTCCCGACCACCCGATCACGATTATGGCAAACCCCAAACGGGTCCGCGTCTCAGCCGGCGGCGTCGTGATCGCCGATACCACCCATGCCTTGACGCTGAAGGAAGCGAGCTACCCGGCCGTGCAATATGTGCCGCGCCAGGACGCCAATATGGAACTATTGGCGCGCACCGACCGGGTGACGCACTGCCCCTACAAGGGAGATGCGAGTTATTTTACTATCAAGGCCGACGGCAAGACGCTCGATAATGCGATCTGGACCTATGAGACGCCGTTCCCGGCCATGACCGAAATCGCCGG
>JBAUUA010001219.1:0-2108 GCA_049582465.1 Bradyrhizobium sp.
GCAAGAACCTGCAAGCCAAAACGCTGATCTGGGCCGCCGGTGTGCGCGCCTCGCCCGCCGCTGAATGGCTCGGTGCGCCGGCCGACCGCGCCGGGCGTCTGGAGGTCAATCCGGACCTCACCGTTCCCGGTCATCCCGATATTTTTGCGATCGGCGATACCGTCGCCGTCACCGGACCGGATGGAAAGCCGGTGCCCGGCATCGCGCCCGCCGCCAAGCAGCAGGGACGCTATGTCGCGGCGGCGATCAAGGCGCGGCTGCGCGGCGAAACGCTGGCGCCGTTCCGCTACAAGCATTCCGGCAGCCTGGCGCAGATCGGCAAGCGCAAGGCGGTGATCGATTTCGGCCGCTTCAAATTGAAGGGCGCGATTGCCTGGTGGATCTGGGGCATCGCCCACATCTATTTTCTGATCGGCCTGCGCAACCGCCTCAGTGTCGCGCTCAGCTGGTTATGGATTCATGCCCGCGACCAGCGCGCCGCGCGGCTGATCACGCAGGGTTCCAGCAAGGTGGTCGGCCCGACACCGACAACGGACCCTGCTTACAAAATAAGCAAACCTGATTGAGGGGCTTGCCGGGGCGCCCATCATGGGCGCCCGGGAAGTCAACCAAGCCCATGATAACATGCGCCGATTTTGACGATTGGACATCGCTCTGCCGATGTACACAATGGCACACCGCTTGCTTCGATAGGGGAAGGCTTTCCGCCTCTTCGGAGTGCATTCAGGTATGACGACCCTCGATCCACCCTTCCCACCCTCGGTCCGGAGAAATCCGTTGTCGCGTCCGAAATGCTCATGGGTCGGGGGCCGCGCGTGACCGAAACCGTCGCCGCGATCCTCGCCGCGCACCGCGCCGGCGCGCTGTCGCCCGCGCAAACCGTGGCGCGCAGCTTTCAGCGGATTCGCGATCACGACGATCCCGCCATCTTCATCAGCCTGCGCGACGAAAAGCAGGCGCTGGCGGAGGCCGAGCGGCTCGCTGCGCAGACCAACGCCTCGCAGCTTCCGTTGTATGGCATTCCGGTTGCGGTGAAGGACAATATCGACGTCGCGGGCCTGCCCACCACCGCGGCCTGCCCGGCCTTTGCCTATACCCCGGCTCGCGACGCCACTTCCGTGGCGCGGCTGCGCGCGGCCGGCGCCATCGTCATCGGCAAGACCAATCTCGACCAGTTCGCCACCGGCCTCGTCGGCGTGCGCTCGCCCTACGGCATTCCCAAGAATCCGCTGCGCGCCGATCTGATTCCGGGCGGTTCGAGTTCGGGCTCGGCGGTCGCGGTATCGGCCGGCCTGGTACCGCTGGCGCTCGGCACCGACACCGCGGGAAGCGGCCGCGTGCCCGCGATGGTCAACAACATCGTCGGGCTGAAGCCGAGCCTCGGGCTGATCTCGACCGCCGGCCTCGTTCCGGCCTGCCGGACGCTGGATTGCGTGTCGGTGTTTTCGCTCACCGTCGACGATGCCGTGACCGCCCTGTCGGCAATGGCCGGTCCCGATGCCGCCGACCCCTATTCGCGCGAGCGGCCGCTGGCGCAGCTTGGCGCGTTCCCGGCCCATCTGCGGCTGGGCGTGCCGCGCAGCGGCCAGTTGATCTTCTTTGGCGACAAGACGGCGGAGGCGGCCTACGCCGAGGCGCTGAAGCGCTGGACCGCGCTCGGCGCCACCCTTACCGAGTTCGATCTCGAACCGCTCTATGAAACCGCGCGGCTGCTCTATGAAGGACCGTGGGTGGCAGAACGCTATTTGGTGATCCGCGACCTCCTGGCCTCCTCGCCGGACGCGATCCATCCGGTGACGCGCGAGATCACCATCGCAGGCGCGCGGCTTTCCGCCGCCGACACCTTTGCGGCGCTGTACCGGCTGCAGGGCCTGCGCAAGACAGCCGAGTGCGCCTTCGCCGGCATCGACGCGCTGGTGCTGCCGACGGCGCCGACGGTGTATTCGACCGCGCAGGTGCTGGCCAATCCGATCGAGCTCAACTCGCGACTCGGCACCTACACCAATTTCGTCAACCTGCTCGACCTCTGCGGGCTGGCATTGCCGGCGGCGATGCGCGGTGACAATACCCCGTTCGGCATCACGCTGCTCGCGCCCGGAGGGCAGGAC
>JBAUUA010001220.1:0-2065 GCA_049582465.1 Bradyrhizobium sp.
CCGCATAGTCGAGCAAGACGTTCTTCACGGACGACTATTTACCGGGTCCCTCAATTGCACCCAGCAGGGATTTGTCTGATCGAGGGCCGCAAAGGTTCAAACGAACGCGGTTGCGCCTTCGTCCGCCGGACCAAAGGTCCTTTCGCTTGGTGCAATCCAGCCCCGGCGCCTTGCGATCGGGTATTGCCAGTAGCGGTCTACGCCGCGGTCGCCGGCGGCAGCGCCAGCACCGAATAGATGGCTTGAGCGTCGCGGGAGGCGCGCAGCTTTTTCGCGACGTCCTGATCGCGCAACAGGCGGGCAATCCGGGCCAGCGCCTTGAGGTGGTCGGCGCCCGCGCCTTCCGGCGCCAGCAGCAGGAACACCAGGTCGACCGGCTGGCCGTCCATCGCCTCGAAATCGATCGGGCGCTCCAGGCGGGCGAAAAAGCCGAACAGCTTTTCCAGCTTGGGCAGCTTGCCATGCGGGATGGCGACGCCGTAGCCCACCGCGGTGGTTCCGAGCTTCTCCCGCTGCAGCAGGACCTCGAAAATCGTCCGCTCGTTCTGCCCGGTCAAGGCGGAGGCGCGCGCCGCCAGTTCCTGCAGCGCCTGCTTCTTGCTGTTGACCTTCAAAGCCGGGAGAATCGCCTCGGGTGCGACCAGGTCGGTAATCGTCATGGGGCGTTCCGAGGTGAATTAAACCGTAAGGTTGCGAAACAGGCTCTAGCAGGGCGGCGTCGGGAAGATGAGGCGGGAGACGACCTTACAGCTTGGTACTGGGTCCTAATTGGGGCGCTTCTACTCCAACGCAAGACCGGTGCCAACTGCCGGAACACTGTTCCCTGGCCCTCCCCTCGGGGCCGCGGACCATAGGAAGGGGTGTTTGGGGCGTCAATGCCGGCGGGGCTACCCCCCAGACTTAACCACCGGCGGATCGATCCAGCCGATATGGCCGTCCGGCCGTCGGTAAATAACGTTCACCCGGCCGCTGGAACCATGCTGGAACACGATGCAGGCGGCGCCGGTCAGGTCGAGTTCCATCACCGCTTCGCTGACCGAAAGCCGCTTCAGCGGGGTGGTCGCCTCGGCAATGATGACGGGGCTATAGCCGGTGACATCGTCATCGTCTTCGCCGGGGGCTTCGATCACGTAGCTCGGCGCGTCCAGCGTCGGCGCGGTCATCTCCGCGAGCGCTTCCGACGCGGCGTGGGCCTTGCGGGCGGAGCGGTCCTTCAGCCGGCTCTTGTAGCGGCGCAGCCGCTTCTCGATCATCAGCAGCGCCTGGTCGGCGCTGGCATAGGCGTCGGCGGCGTTGGAATCGGCCTCGAGCGTGATCCCGGAATCCAGATGCAGCGCACAGTCGGTGCGGAAGCCGAAACCATCCTTGCTCAGCGTGATGTGCCCGGAATAATTGCCATCGAAATATTTGCGCAGCACCTCGTCGGTGCGCTCGCTGACACGTCCGCGCAGCGCGTCGCCGACATTGATGCTTTTTCCCGAAATCCGCAGAGTCATTTTTGATGCCTCGATTAGCCAGGAGGGAACCGACACTATCCCGATTTGGCCGGGACGCAATCAGGCAGGCTGGGTATCGCGGGACCGGTCGGCGGACGCGGCAGGGGCCGAAAGGGCATTGCCGAGCATACTTTGCTTGTCGCGGCGGCGCTGCACCGAGGACGGAATCCGCATCGCTTCGCGGTACTTCGCGACGGTGCGGCGGGCGATATCGATCCCGGTGGCGCGCAATCGTTCCACGATGGTGTCGTCGGAGAGGATCAGCGCCGGGTCTTCCGCATCGATCAGCTGCTTGATGTGGTGCCGCACCGCCTCCGCCGAGTGGGCTTCGCCGCCGTCGGCGGACGCGATCGAGGCGGTGAAGAAATACTTCAATTCAAAGCTGCCGCGATTGGTCGCCATGTATTTGTTGGCGGTGACGCGCGACACCGTCGATTCGTGCATCTGGATCGCATCCGCGACCGCTTTCAGGTTAAGCGGTCGCAAGTGGGCGACGCCATGGGTGAAGAAGCCATCCTGCTGGCGAACGATTTCGGTGGCGACTTTCAGGATGGTGCGGGCGCGCTGGT
>JBAUUA010001221.1:0-4844 GCA_049582465.1 Bradyrhizobium sp.
CGCCGGCCACGTGGAAACCGGCCGCCCTTCGGTGAGCGATCCCGGCATGGCCCAGGACGACCGCTTCTGAAGAGGACGGCGCAATCACCTCAGCGATTGGAGGCGCCCGCCATCGGGCGCCTCTTCATTTTTTTCCTGTGCCAAACTTCACTGGTCTACGACGAATCCGGTCGCGTGAGTTGCGAGCGCTACGCGGCGACGTCGATCGATCGCATTGCAAGGAGCGCCGCGGCAAGGAGGCGATCTTCAGCATTCGCGGCGAAACCCACGGCCGGGACTGCCGAGGTCGGCTTGTTGCCCGTCGCTGACGATAGAGGCGAACTCGCCAACGTCAGCGGTCGGATGCAGGGCGGATTTCGTTGCATGCGTCGCCTTTGCACACGAGCCAATCGTGTAAGCAGCAAGCTTTTGATTTCATTTAAATAGAGTAGCAATCCCTCCTGTCCGCCAGACTTTCGAAAACAGTCATCGACATTTCCACGGTCCATCGAGGTGGCGCCGGCCCCGCGGTCAGTCGAGCCTCCGATCGAACCTCGCGTCGTGAAGCGGCCGGCGGTTCAGCGGCTATAAACCTTCGTATCGTTCCGTGACCATTTTGGGTGCCCGACGACGACCCCTGTCCAATTGAGGGATGATCGCCATCGCCTTAGCGTGGATGGATTGGAAGAGCGCACACAGCGATGAAGTGCGATGGTGAAAGAAGGATGACCGGCGAACAACGACGATAAATGCCAAGAGGAGACTGCAATGCCGAACTGCTCCGAAAGTCCTGGATGCGGCAGAGCCGCGCGGTGCGCAGTTTGTGATGGCAAGTTTGGTCTCGTCCGCTACTACTCGTGGCGAACTCCGCTTTGCTCGAGGATGTGCGTCGATCGCTTCAGAGCTCGCCGGGCAAGTGACTGGAATTGGCTGCCCTGGTCCCAAATCACCTTGGACCAGGCGACAGAGAACCGCGCGAGGGCGCTATGACGTTTCAGCAGATATCGCATCGAGGCAAGGAATATCTGAAGACAGCAGAGACCTTGCTTCGCGCCGCCGAAACCATGACCGACCGGGCGATCGCAGGTCAGCTCACGGCCCTTGCCGACGACTACCAGCGGCGCGCCGAGAAAGCCTCGCGTGTTGATGCGGCCAATGCATTGGCTCGATCGGCTGCCGACGCTGAAGGCGAGTGGCATGCATAACCTGCTGCGCAGCATCACGGCCCAGCTGCGCGAGACATGTGTGGTGAACGTCGGGCACACAGCCCGGTCACGAGCTTTTCAACCCTTCGTTACCGACTGCAGAGGTTCAAAGTTGGCACTGACATCCCAGATTATGTGAGATGATTGTCGTCATCTCATGATGGCCTTGTTCTCTGGCCGCGAGCTTCTTCTCTGACCGATGTTTGGAGCGAATATGGGCGAAGTTATCCGGTTTGTACCAAGGGCTGAGCGCGAGCGAGCCCGACTAATTCGAGGGGCCCGCGCGACATACGACAGCATCTTCCCGCCGGCTGATCCAGTCAGCGAGAAGCAGAACAAGGCGCCAGCAAGTCATGCGGTTGGTGGCGCCAATGCCCAACGTAGCGATGGGGTCCTTCTACCGTGATCAAGATCATCGCCGTGCTCTGTAGTCTCTCCTCTCCGGCAAATTGCCACGAGCAGACCGTCACCACCTCGGACTTCGCTGAAGTCTCTATGCAATCCTGCATGATGGGCGCGCCGCAGATCGCGGAGTGGATGAAGGAGCATCCCGCCGAGCGGCTGGCGGCATGGCGCTGCGAGATCGGCAAACGCGATGGCAGGGGTGTCTAGTGGAAAGCAGCTTTCCTCGAGAGTTCGCGGCCAGTCCGACTGAAGGGATGGCAGCGGATCGCCTGGTCAGCGCCACCCCAGGGCGGGGGCGACGTGGGTCAGAATCGCTTCGATCACATGCGCGTTGTAGGCAACGCCCAATTGATTGGGGACGGTCAGCAGCAGCGTGTCGGCCTCGTTGATAGCCTCGTCCTGCCTGAGCTGTTCGATGAGGACATCCGGCTCGGCGGCATAGCTGCGGCCGAAGATCGCCCGGGTCCTCTCGTCGATGAATCCGATCTGGTCATCATCTTCGCCCCCGCGTCCGAAATAGTTGCGATCACGATCGTCCATCAGTGCGAAGATGCTGCGACTGACTGAGGCCCGCGGCTCGCGAGCATGGCCTGCCTCCTTCCAGGCGGCGCGATAGGCCCGGATCTGGGCGGCCTGCTGCAGATGGAAGGCCTCGCCTGTTTCGTCGTTCTTGAGTGTCGAGCTCTGCAGGTTCATCCCGAGCTTTGCTGCCCAGATCGCGGTGGCGTTCGAGCCGGCGCCCCACCAAATCCGGTCGCGCAGGCCATCAGAATAGGGTTCCAGGCGCAGCAGCCCCGGCGGATTTGGAAACATGGGTCGTGGATTCGGCTGGGCGAAACCCTCACCGCGCAGCAGGTCCAGGAAGACCTCCGCATGACGCCGCCCCATGTCGGCGTCGTTCTGGCCCTCGGCCGGTTGATAACCGAAATATCGCCAGCCATCGATCACCTGCTCGGGGGATCCTCTGCTGATGCCCAGCTGCAGGCGCTGGCCGGCAATGAGATCGGCGGCACCGGCGTCCTCGGCCATATAGAGCGGGTTCTCGTAGCGCATGTCGATCACCGCCGTGCCGATCTCGATGCGGCTGGTCTTCGCGCCGACGGCCGCCAGCAGCGGGAAAGGCGAGGCAAGCTGGCGGGCGAAATGATGAACTCGAAAATAGGCCCCGTCCGCGCCCAATTCCTCGGCCGCCACGGCGAGGTCGATGGATTGCAGGAGCGTGTCTGCGGCCGAGCGGGTCTGTGATTGCGACGAGGGCGTCCAGTGGCCGAACGAGAGAAAACCGATCTTCTTCATTCGGGCAGTCTATTGCCATCCGGGTTGGTTTGCCAATGTCGACGTGTTGTCCGTGGCGCTCGCTTCGCGGACAGCTCGGTCGTCTCATCAGTTCAGCGCAACCCGGCTGCGCGTCTGGCTCTGTTGAGCTCGGCGTTGCAGAGCGCCACGTCGCCGGAACGATCGGCGGCGCGGGCGCGCTCAAGCGCATCGAGGGCGCGCTGCACGCGCGATCCGTTGCCGGCACCTTCGGCGGCTGCAATCGATCGCGGGGTCGGCTGATAGCTGCGAAGCGCATCGGTGCTCTCCGGCTTCCAGGGACCCTGGGCGGCGCGCTTGGCGATGATGGCATCGAGCCGGGCCTGTACCCGATCGATCGAAACCTGGCAGGGGCCGGCATAGCCAGGCGCAATCGTTAGAAGCGGGATGATGATGGCGGCACCGAGTCGCGCGGCCATGGTCATGGTTGCCTCCATTTGCGTGCGGCAGGGTGGCGCTCGGAGGATTGGTGCCGACGTCGGTCGCAAATGTCTTTCGCAAATGAACGGGTCGGCCTCGCCGGATACCCTGCCCGGGTGTACGCCGAAACGCGATCGAGCCACTCGTGCGATTCTGGAAATTTCCCGGCGCTTTTCGAAAGACCGGCGTCAGCGCGGCAGGTACGAGTTCCACCGGAAGTTCCACCGCGAGCCGGATTCCTGACGGAGTAATTTCAATTGTCGCCGCGCAACAAGGCCACCCGTCGTCGATGCGGCCGCATTTTCGTCAAAAGCCATGCAACGTCACAACCTGTGATCCCCTTCGCTCATGAAAAGTCGGGGTCACCGAGGAGAACCGATTCATGTCGCATCACCTGGACTCACCGATAGCCCGACAGGACGTCAGGCTCGATATCACCGACCTCTACGTCTTCCGCGGCCAGGTCGGCACGGTGTTCGTGATCAATGTTTGTCATTCGATCGCTGGCGCCGTGCCCAGTCCCGGCTTTCATCCGGAGGGCATGTACGAATTCAAGGTCGACCTCAACGGCGACTCCGTCGAGGAGATCACCTATCGCGTCAAATTCGAAGCGCGCGACGCGCACGGCGGACAGCGGCTGACCCTGCATCGGATCGACGGCGCACAGGCGGCAGATCCCCATGCGCCGGGCACGCTGCTCCTGAAAGGAGCGACCGGAGAGAAATCATCCAGCGCAGCTGGCCTTCGTATCTGGGCGGGAAGGGCGGGAGATCCGTTCTGGATTGAACCCGACGTGCTGCATGCGGTCGGCCACGTGCTGCAGGACGGCACGATCGTCGATTTGAAGGGCTGGGACCCGTCGCGGGCAAAGAACCTGTTCGCGGGCCATAGCGTTTATTCCCTGGTTCTTGAAATTCCGGACGCGGAGTTGATCGGAAGCGGCAAATCACACCAGAAAATCGGCGTCTGGGCCGTGGCATCGTTGGCCACCGACGCCGGGGGATGGCGATCCATCAACCGGGTCGGCCTTCCGATGATCCATCCGCTGTTCACCCAATACAACGAAGACCTCGGCAACCGCTTGAACGCCGGCAGGCCCGCGGACGATTTCGCGACCTTCGGCGAAGCCGCCATCAAGTCGATCGCAACCGCGGTGAGAGCCGTCGGCACCGCGGAAGACCCGGAAAGTTATGCGGCGAAGGTCGCGCATCGGTTTTTTCCGAACCTGTTGCCCTACACGGTGGGAACATCGGCGGTGTTCGGTTTAGGCGATTGGAACGGCCGCTCTCTGACCGACAACGCGCCGGACGTCATGTTTTCGATTGCAACCAACAGCCCCGTGCGCCTCGGCATCGGCAAGGAATCGGTCACATCCAAGCCTTCCGGATCATTCCCATACGTTCCGGCCGTGCCGGCTTTGCCGCCTGCACGTGTAGCGGTTCCCGGGCCGTCTTGAAGAGAGCACGCTGGATCGACCGCCTTCGATGATGATGCGGTCTAGCTTACGCGCCGCTCGCGGTT
>JBAUUA010001222.1:0-13522 GCA_049582465.1 Bradyrhizobium sp.
GTAAACCTGCCAAGCTGGCCCTGATCGCCGTCCTGCGCCGCCTCGTCGTCTTTGCCAACGCCGTGCTCAAGTCAGGCCAGCCCTGGAAAGGAGCGACTGCCGCTTGACACCTAACACGGTAGATCCCCGCTTTCGCGGGGACGACAAAATGGCATAATCCGGGCTACGAAGTTTTCTCCGCCATTCCCACCGCCCACAGCGCGAATGCATACGCGATCGCGACCTCGTCGAGCCGGTTGAAGCGGCCGGACGCGCCGCCATGGCCGGCGCCCATGTTGATGCGCAGCAATACCGGGCCGCCGCCGGTCATGGTGGCGCGCAGCCGTGCGATCCATTTGGCGGGCTCCCAATAGGTGACGCGCGGATCGGTCAGGCCGCCCATCGCGAGTATCGCCGGATATTCCTTGGCCGCGACCTTGTCGTAAGGGCTGTAGGACAAAATGGTCCTGAAATCCTTTTCGCTCTCGATCGGATTGCCCCATTCCGGCCATTCCGGCGGCGTCAGCGGCAGCGTGTCGTCGAGCATGGTATTGAGCACGTCGACGAACGGCACCTCGGCGACGATGCCGGCGAACAATTCGCCGGCGCGGTTGGCGACCGCGCCCATCAGCATGCCGCCGGCGCTGCCGCCATGGGCGACGATGCGCTTGGTGCTGGTATATTTC
The DNA here is from genome assembly GCA_049582465.1 of Bradyrhizobium sp. Taxonomy (GTDB): domain Bacteria; phylum Pseudomonadota; class Alphaproteobacteria; order Rhizobiales; family Xanthobacteraceae; genus Bradyrhizobium. The sequence continues at coordinate 666 of JBAUUA010001222.1, forward strand.
TCCGCGATCAGCGCCCGCGCGCTAGCTGCGAAATCGTCGAAGCTGTTGGTCTTCTTCTCGCGCTTGCCGTCGAGATACCAGCCCCAGCCCTTATCGGTGCCGCCCCTGATATGCGCGATCGCATAGACGAAGCCGCGATCGACCAGCGACAGCCGGTTGGCCGAGAACGACGCCGGCATCGCCATGCCGTAGGAACCGTAGCCGTACAACAGTAGCGGCGCGGTGCCGTCGCGTTTGAGATCCTTGCGATGCAGGATCGATACCGGCACCTCGGCGCCGTCATGCGAGCGCGCCATGATGCGGGTGGTGACGTAGTCGGCCGGGTTGTGGCCGGAGGGAATTTCCTGGCGCTTGCGCAATACGCGCGTGCGCTTGGCCATGTCGTAGTCATAGACTTCCGAGGGCGTCGTCATCGACGAATAGGAGAAGCGCAGGTTGGTGGTGTCAAATTCATAGCCGCCCATGGTGTCGAGCGAATAGGCCGCCTCGTCGAAGGCGATGGCGTGCTCGTCGCCGCTGTTGAGATCGCGGATGACGATGGAAGGCAGCGCATTGGCGCGCTCCAGCCGCACCATGTGGCCGGCATAGAGCTCGACATCGAGCACATAGATGCCGGCCCGATGCGGGATCAGCTCGCGCCAGTTGGCGCGGTCGGGTGCGGCGAGCGGCGCGATGACGACCTTGAAATCGATCGCGCCGTCGGCATTGGTGAGAATGAACAGCTCGTCGCCGCGGTCGGCCAGCGAATATTGCACGCCGCTCTCGCGGCCTGCGACCAAGCGCGGCGGCGCGTCGGGATGGGCAAGATCGATCAGCCGTTGTTCGGAGGTTTCATGGTCGCCGCCCGCGATCACGCAGAACCGGCCGCTGGAGCTTTCATGGAGATGCGTAAACCAGCCGGCATCATGTTCTTCATAGACCAGCGCATCGTCTTTTTGCTTGGTGCCGAGACGATGGCGCCAGACCTGCATCGGGCGGTGGTTGTCGTCGAGCTTGACGTAGAAGAAGCTCTTGCAGTCGATGCTCCACACCACCGCGCCGTCGGTTTCCTCGACGAGGTCGTCGAGATCCCCGCCGCTTTCCCAGTCGCGCACGCGAATCGAAAAATATTCCGAGCCCTTGACGTCGGCGCTCCAGGCCTCGAGCCGGTGATCCGGCGAATGCCGCGCGCCGCCGAACTTGAAATATTCTTCTTTCGCCGCGAGCTGGTCGCCGTCGAGCACGATCCGGACTTCGCCGCCGTCGCGCGGCATGCGGCCGAACATTTCATGCTGGCCGCCCTCGCGGAATTTTCGCAAATAGGCGTAAGGCCCGTCCGGCGAGGGCACGCTGGAATCGTCCTCCTTGATCCGCCCGCGCATTTCCGCAACCAACGTCTTCTGCAAGGGGCCGGTGTGGCCGAGCAGGCTTTCGGTATAGGCGTTTTCGGCTTCCAGATATTTCCTGATATCGGGATCGAGCACGGCGGGATCGCGCAGCACTTCCTGCCAGTTTTCATCCTTCAGCCAGGCATAGTCGTCGGCGACCGTGATGCCGTGGGTGGTGAAGGAATGCGGCCGGCGCGGCGCGACCGGCGCGGGCAGGGCAGTTTTCGCTTTTATCGCTTCTGTCACGTGGTTCCTCATGGCGGCGAAGACGGTCGCCGTACCCGTCCTATATCGGTGCGATCGGCCGGATTGCCAGCGCCGAATTTCAGCCAGCCCCCAGGGAGCTATCCAGCGGGGCGGGTCTGTTTGCCAGCGCCAGCTCCCACTGGTAGGCGTGTTCGACGATGACAGCCAAATCGTCGAATTTTGGCTTCCATCCGAGGGCGACTAGGCGCCGACTATTCGAAACCAGCGAAACGGGGTCTCCGGTCCTTCTTCCGGCGACACGTTTTTGAAGGACTCTCCCGGTCACGTCCCCGATCGTACCCAACACCTCTTTCACCGAATAGCCTCTGCCATAGACGCAATTCAAGGTGATGCTGTCCCGCGCGCTGTGCAGATGGCGGAGCGCCGTGAGATGCGCGTCCGCGAGGTCCGAGACGTGGATGAAGTCGCGAATGCAAGTGCCGTCTCGGGTGGAATAGTCATCATCGTAGATTTCGATGAATGGCCTCTCTCCAAGGGCCGTCGCCAGCGCGGTCCGGATCAGATGCCTGGCGTTCCGCGTCACCTGACCATATCGCATCTGCGGATCTGCGCCGGCTACGTTGAAATACCGGAGGATGGCGTAGTTCAAGCCGTGAGCGGCGTGAGCATCCCGAATGATGTCTTCCGTCATCAATTTCGATCGCGCATACGGAGAGATCGGAGCCAGTGGCGCCGTCTCATCCACGAGGGGGAGCCCGGACTGGCCATACACGGCCGCGGTCGATGAAAAAATGAAATTCCTGACGCCGTTATCGATGGCAGTCCGGATGATCGAATGGGCCTTTATCGTATTGTGGAGATAATATTGCAGCGGATTAAGCACGGACTCCGCAACATCGACCTTTCCTGCGAAATGCAAGATCGTGTCGATCCGATTCCTGGTCAGGATATCGGCGACCAGTTTCCGGTCGCCGACGTCGCCGACCACCAGCCGGACATTTTTCGGTAGCAGCGAATCGACCCCGGTAGACAGGTCGTCCAGGATGATTGGCTCGAAGCCGCGATCGAGCAAGGCCAGAACCGTGTGGCCGCCGATGTAGCCCGCGCCCCCGGTGACCAGAATCTCCATTGTGGTATCTTCATTCGACTTCATCGGCGCGGCGGTTTTGACCAGACCGACAGGGTTGCAAACGAGAGCACGCGTCCAATGGCGTTCCGGTAGAACAGCTTGTCGAAGGCGTACAACGAGCCGACCAGGGATTTGCCGCCGACATTGAGGGCCGGGAACGCGTCGGGATTGTAGTACAGGATGTAGGAAAGCAGACCGGGATAGCAGATCAATTCGGAACGCAATCCCGCATCGGTAAACAACCGCTCGAGATCGGATACCGGGAACGCCCGCTCGGTCTTCTCATCGAACAGCGAGTTTTTCCTGTAAATCCCGTCCCGCACCATCCGGAACAGCGGATTGCCGTGAGTTGGCTCATAGCTGATGAATAGTCCGCCCGCCCGCAGGCCCGGTGCGAGATTTTTCACGATGGCCTGCGCGGCCTGCGGCGTGTGATGAAGGCCACCGATCAAAATGATCAGGTCGTAACTGTCGGCCGCCGGCCTGTAGCTCGTTGCATCGGCCTGCCATACGTCGAGATCCGGATTTTCTTTCCTGACGGCCTCGACGACGGCATCGCTGTAATCGAACCCCTGGTAGCGGATATCCGAGGTTAGATGCCGCCGGATCAGTTCGTAGCCGTCGCAGAAGCCGCACATCGGCTCCAGCACATCGAGGTGCGAACCCTTCAAGCTGGGGTAGTGCGAGAAGATGTCGCGCCACATCAGCTCCTTCAGGTAGAGGTGGTTCGAATCCTGCCGCTCTCTTTGGTAGCGATCCGCTATCGAATTGAAGTGCTCGCGTTGTCTTTCCACGAGGCTGTCGTTCTTCTCGTTCATTTTATTGCAGGCCCAAGGTGCCGATGCTGGCGTCGATAGTCACTTCGCTGCTGGATGCGCGACGGCATCCTGTTCGTCGTCGTGAGCGAGGTTCGATTGCGAGATGACGTAGCCGGGCCGTTTCCGGGTTTCGCGAAGAATTCGCCCCACATACTCGCCGAGCACCCCGAGCACGAACAGTTGCAGTGCCCCGATCAACGATACGACGAAGGCGACGGAGGTCCAGCCGGGCACCACCCGGCCGAGCGTCAGGAAGATGCCGATGGCATACACCGCGTAAAGCGCGCTCAGGCCGGCGATGAAAAGTGCCAGGATCGTGGCCAGCCGCAGCGGTTGAATGCTGTTCGCGACAACGCCGGTCAGCGCGAATGATATCATTTTTCGCAGCGAGTATTTTGTCGACCCGTGCAATCTCTGATCCGGCGTATAGACAATCTTCGCGACGGGAAAGCCGACCCATGGGATAATGCCGCGCAGGAAGAAATCGTGCTCGGAAAGCTCGTTGATGACGTCCACCACCTTGCGATCGAGCAAGCGGAAATCGGCGCTTCCCGGGTCGATCGAGACGTCGGAAACCGCGTTCATGAGCCGGTAGAACAGTGCTGCCGTGAGCCGCTTGAAGGCGGAGACGTTTTCCACGTCCTTTCGCACCGTAAGGACGATCTTGAAGCCTTCCTCCCACTTGGTCGCCATTTCCGCAAGCAGACGCGGCGGATGCTGAAGGTCCGCATCCATGGTGATGACGCAATCGCCGCTGGCGCCCCTCAGCCCGGCGCGAAGCGCGGTCTGGTGCCCGAAATTGCGGGACAGGCCGATATATTTGATGCGGTGATCGGAGTCCGATGCTGCCTTGATGACTTCCAGGCTGCCATCGGTGCTTCCGTCGTCCACGACGATGATTTCATGCAGGCCGACGGGAAGAGCGCTTCGAATCGCGTCGAACAGCACCGGCAGGTTCGCTGCTTCATTGTGAGCTGGTATGACGACCGAAATCTTCATGAGTGCCGATCACGACTATACTGCGGCAGCTACCGTTGGTAGGTGTTCAGGCTGATGGTTTGATCGCAGACGGCAATCATTTCAAGCAAAAACGCGTCTTTACGGGACTTTACAGTGGGAATTGGCAGGATTCGAGATGTCGCGTTTGCTCGCCGCGGTTGGTTGTTGGCTCTGCTGATCGTATTCGGGGCGGCCGCGATTTCCTTGGTTTTGACCGGAAGACAGATCTGGCTGGCCGACTGGGGACTCATCGACGACCACGAAATCTTTTATTTCCTGGGCAACAAGCCGCACCTGCCGTTCTCGGAGATCGTCAGCACCGTTCTGGACAAGACCGAAGTTGGCAGTCTGCAGGGACGTTTCCGTCCGTCGTACTATTTCCTGAGGGTGGTGGAATCCTGGGCCTGGGGACGTGATGTCCATCTTTGGTACGTCTTCGGCACGGCGGCGTTCGCGTTTTTCCTGGGGGCGGTTTGGTGGGTCATCGCCCGTTTCCTCGGATTGCTGCCGGCCGCTCTCTGCATGGTGCCCATTGCATTTGCGAAGTTCTGGGGCGCGGTATGGGGCCGCCTTGGGCCGGCCGAAATCTACGCGGCGCCGGCCACGGGCTTGATGCTGCTCGGATGCTACGAGCTTTTCTTCGCGCCGTCGGCGCTACGCCGCAATCTGGGTTGCGCGGCGCTGACCGTCGGGACGGTGATCGTCATCGGGACCAAGGAAACATTGCTCCCGCTGGCCTTTCTCGCGCTGTTCTATGTGGCCCTGGCGGTGGTTGACCGCCGGCTGACGGCGTTGTCCGGCTTGATTGCCGGAGCGATCATTCTGTCGTTCTCTTTCGTCATGGCCTGGATTGTCTTGAGGCAGCTGGCGGGCACGGGCGCCGATATCTACGGGAATTCGGTCTCTCCCGCCGCGAGGCTCAAGGCGACGCTGGTTTCGATGCGCCCGTTTGGCGCCGGGTTCATCGGTCTTGCGACGCTCGCCGTCGCCGTCGTCGCACGATGGGCCTGGCGATATCGCGCGACGTTGTCGAAGGTCGAAATCGCAGGAATCCTCGGCACCTTGTGGTTCATGCTCGCCTTCTTCATTTCGCAGGAGCTGGCCTACGGCGGCGCGTTGCCCACGGGAACGCGATACGATTTTCCGGCAATGCTGGTGCCGATTTTTTTCGTGTATTTCATCGCATGCGCCGTCAACTTGCGCTTGAGAGAAACCGGGAAGGAAACATCGGCGGATGTCCGGGGGGTCTTCTTCGCGATCACGGTCGTGCTTCTCTTTTTGGCGGCCGGCGGAATCAGGGGCGCGGCCAAATCCTTCGACGAGATCGAGACGAACATCGTGAAAACGAGGGAATTTTCCGTCGAGCTTGCCGCCATCGTGTCACGGGCCAGAACGGAGCCGGCGGCGCCCATCATCCTTGAAGCTTACGGGGGCGGCGCCTATGAACCGGTTTATTCCCTGCAGCGATACCTGGCTTCGGCGGGACTGAAAAACCCGATCGCGGTTCGATTGCATCCGGACCCGGCATCGAGCGGGCCGCTTTACGGGAATCTGGAGAAGACGCTGCGCGCGCTGCAGGACGCCGGCGGAAATTCCGTCGTCCGGCTTGGGGATGTGCCGGCCGCGGCGGTGTGCCTGAGTATCGGCATCAACGGTGAGGCCGACGGCCGTTGTGCGGGATTCAGGGTTGGGACTTGATCACGCCGCGCCTCAATTCCTCAGCCGCGCGCCGGCGTTGGCGCCGAACACCGGGATCCGGTTGACGGCGAGCACCACCGCGAAGGTGATGACCAGCATCGCGATGCCCAGCACGGAGATCGCGGCGAGGTCGCCGCTTTCGTTGAGGTCGTAGATCAGGACTGACAACACCTTGGTCTGCGAGGTGAACAGCACGATCGCCGCCGAGAGCTCCCGCATCACGCCGATGAAGATGAAGCACCAGGTCGCGATCACGCCGGTGCGCAAAAGCGGCGCGGTGATCTGGCGCAGCGACTGCAGCCGGGTGGCGCCGAGGATGCGGCTGGCGTCCTCCAGTTCGGGATGGATGGTAGCGAACGCTGCCTGCAATTGCTGATAGGCCGACGGCAGGTTGATGGTGAGGAACGCGATCAAGAGGATCCACAGCGTGCCGTAGAGCACGAAGGGCGGCCGGGTGTAGCTGAGGAACAGTCCAACGCCGAGCACGATACCGGGAACCGCGACCGGGGCGGTGGCGAGAAAGCCGAGCATGCGATGCCCGGCGATCGCCCGGCGCGTGGTGACATAGGCGATCACCAGCGCCATGATCGTGCCGATGGTCGCGGTCGCAGTACCCAGGATGACGGTGTTCTTCAGCGCGAGCTGGGTCGCGGAGAGCTCGGTAAACACGAACACGATGTTCTTTAGCGTCAAGGTCGACGGCGTCACCAGCGTGGTCGCGTTCGGCGAGAAGGCGGCGTTGAGCAGCGCGAAATAGGGCAGGAATACCGGGCTCAGCAGCACCGCGAGGCAAAACGCCAGCGCCGCCCAGCGCCATTTGTCCAGTTCGACCCGGCGCGGCGCGCCGTATTTGCCGCCCACGACCGAGTAGCCGCGGCGGCCGAGGATGAACTTCTGCGCCTGCAGCAAGAGGATGGTCAGCAGCAGCAGCGGCACCGCGGCGGCGGCGGCCAGCTCGAGCTTGGGCGGATACTGGAACAGGCTCCAGATCTTCGTGGTCATGGTGTGGAAGCCGGCCGGCAGCGCCAGGATCGCCGGCGAGCCGAACAGGGTCATGGCCTGCAGGAAGGCGATCAGCGAACCGGCGACGAGCGCCGGCAGCGCTAAGGGAATGGTGACGCGCCGCGCTGTGGTCCAGGCCTTGCCGCCGAGGATCGCGGAAGCATCCTCAAGTTCGCCCGGCATGTTGTCGAGCGCATTGGCAACGAGCACGAAGACGAAGGGGAAGGTGTAGCAGGAAATGACGGAGACGATTCCGGTCAGCGAATAGATATTGAACAGATGCTCGTCGGAATCGGCGCCGGTCAGATAGCGAAACAGCTGGTTCAACAGTCCGCTGTTGGGCGCCGCCAGCAGCTCCCAGGCGACCGCGCCGAGAAACGGCGGCGTGACGAAGGAGGCGGTGACCAGCGCGCGGATGAACTGCCGCCCCGGCATGTCGGTACGCGACACCAGCCAGCCCATCGGCGCCGCCACCGCGCAGCAGATCACGGCCGAGCTGGTCGCAATGATCGCGGTGGTCAGGAGCGGATCGAGGAAATCCGGATTGGTGAACAGCGTGACGAAATTCCACAGCGTCGGATGACCGGCCTTGTCGGTGAAGGCATAGACCGCCAGCCACGACAGCGGCAGCACGATCAGCACGATGAGGAAGCCTGCGAACAGGCCCAGCACCGGCTTGGTCCAGTCGAATTTCCCGCGCGTGCCGTCGATGGGGGCGGTGAGGGTCATGCTCGAACTCTCTGCTCGTCATTCCGGGATGCGCCTCTTGGCGCAGGCCGGAATCCATACTCCCGCCGGTGGTTATGGATTCCGGGCTCGCGCTTTTGCGCGCCCCGGAATGACGATGTCGGAGGAGGCTGGACATCTACACCCGAAACAGCTTCGCATAGCGCGTCTTGATCTCTTCCGTCATGGCCTCGACACCGGCGGCATCTTCCTTCATCAGCTTGATGTCGGAAATTTTCCGCCGGCCCGGCTTCGACTGCACTTGGGCATGCACCGAATATTGCGCGGTGAAGTCGATGAAGAATTGCTGGGTTTCGCGGGTATGCAGCCAGGCCTGGAACAGCCGCGCGGCGTTGGGGTGCGGCGCGGAGGCGAAGATTCCTGTTGGGCCCGAAATGGTCGGCGTGCCCTCGGCAGGATACACCGGCTCGACCGGCTGGCCGGCCTCCTTCAGCAGCACGATGCCATACTCGTTGCCGTCGGCCATGACCGCGCGCTCGCCGAGCGAAAGCTTTTTCGGCGGATCGGTCGACGACTGCACCTGCATGACGCGCTGCTTCGACAGTTTCTCGTAATAGTCCCAACCCAGTTCGCGCACCGTCTCGAAGGTCGCGGTCATGATGGTGCCGCTATAGGCAGGATGGCCCTTGACCATCTTGCCAGCCCATTTCGGATCCAGCAGATCGGCGAAACTCTTCGGCGCGTCCTCAGGTTTTACGAGGTTGGTGTTGTAGGCGATGGACGACAGCCAGATTCGCGACGTCGCAAACATGCCGTCGGGGTCGCGATACTCGGCCGGAAAATATTTGGCGATGTCTTCCGACACGAAGGGCGCGAGCCAGCCGTTCTTCTTCCAGGGAATGAAATGCGAGGCGTCGGAACTGTTGATCACGTCGGCGGCGTGGATGTTGCTGGCAAATTCCTGGGCCACCCGCTGAAACAGCCGCTCCGAGCCGGAGCGCTCGATCTGCACGGCGATCCCGGGATAGTGCGCCTCGAACGCCTTGCCGAGCTTCTCGCCGACCGGCAGGTCCATGGAGGAATACAGGACCACCGTGCCTTCTTTTTTCGCCGCGTCGACCAGTTGCGGCGTGATCGCCAAAGTCGGCGGCGCCTCGGCGCGCGCGGGCGAGGCAAACACGGTGCCTATGGTAAGCGCAGCGGAGCCTTTCAGCGAGGCCTGCAGAACGTCGCGTCGGGAACGTCCTTTGTCTCTCATCGCGTCCTCCTGTCTGCGTCTTATCTGATCAGCGCGCGGCAGCGTTCGGGCGGCAGATAAAGCCAGACCTCGGTGCCCCGGGGAACGGCGCTGCCGGTCGGGGTGACTACCCGCAAGGTCGTGCCGTCAGGCGTTTCGACCATGTAGTCGCGGCTGGCGCCGAGAAACACCTGCCGCGTCACGACGGCCTTGACCGCATTGTCCGGCGTCGGCGGCGCTTGCGTCGAAAGCCGGATGTCGTGCTGGCGGATGGCGACGATGGCCTTCTGGCCGGGATCGAGTTTCTCGCCCACGACTTGCAGCGTGGAGCCCGCAAAGGCCACATGATTGGCGTCGCGGGCGGTGCCGCCGATCACGTTGCTGGCGCCGATGAAGCGCGCCACGAATTCCGATTGCGGCCGGTCGTAGATATCTTCCGGCGTGCCGAGCTGGTCGATCCTGCCGCCGTTCATGACCGCGATCAGGTCGGCCGTGGTCATGGCCTCGGACTGGTCGTGGGTGACGTATACCGTGGTGTAGCGATATTCGTCGTGCAGGCGGCGGATCTCGAACCGCATCTCCTCGCGCAGGTTGGCGTCGAGGTTGGACAGGGGCTCGTCGAGCAAGAGCGTCTCCGGCTCGACGATCAGCGCGCGCGCCAGCGCCACCCGCTGCTGCTGGCCGCCCGACAATTCGCCGGGATAGCGCTGCGCCAGCACTTCGAGCTTGGTCGTTGCCAGGATCGCCGCGAGCTTTTTCGCGATGGTGTCGCGGTCGAGTTTGCGCAGGCGCAGGCCATAGACGATGTTTTCGGCCACCGTCATATGCGGCCACAGCGCGTAGCTCTGGAAGATCATCGACATCTTGCGCTGTTCTGGCGGCAAGGTGCGCGCACGCGACGACACCACGCGGTTGCCGACATGGATCTCGCCGTCGGATGGTTCCAGAAACCCCGCGATCAGCCGCAGCGTGGTGGTCTTGCCGCAGCCGGAGGGTCCGAGCAGGCAGACCAGCTGCCCGTGATCGATCCGCAAGCTGACATCATCGACCACCGCGAGCGATCCAAACCGTTTGGTCAGGCCGCGCAATTCAACGGACGCCAATCAAACCCCTCCCCAAGTCAGGCTCCCGCTTTTCGCAGGACACGCAGCGCCGTTGTCGGCTTATTTATCGCTGGATCAATATAAGCACGAAGAAAGGGGCGACGGAAAGGCTTTGGCATTCAACTATCGTCGTCCCGGCCTTGAGCCAGGACCCATAACCACAGGCCCCGGCGGTGGCACGAAAGCCGTCGAACAGCATCTCTCAACACGAGCGACACGGCATATGGGTCCCGGCTCAAGGCCGGGACGACGCGTTGATAGAGTTCGCTGGCTGGAGAGTTGAATCGAAGCAGGCGCGCGGCCCGACGATTCCTGATCCATCCATCAAGCGCTCACGCTTTCGCCGAGCCAGTCGATCGCGGCTTCGGTGCCGCCTCTGCCGTGGGGAATATCGAGCGCGTTGAGACCGACCTCGATGACGCCGAGGGTGCCCAGGATCATCGGCGCATTGATGTGGCCCATGTGGGCGATGCGGAAGGCCTGGCCGTGCAACTCGCCGATGCCGACGCCAAGCACGACGCCACATTTTTCCTTGCAGTATTTGTGCAACTCCTCCGGATCGCGGCCGTTCATGACCACTGTCGTGACCGTGTTGGAGCGCTCACTGGCTTCGGCGACGTTGAAGCCGATCACCTGGCCCTCGGCCCAGACCGCGACCGCGCGGCGCACCGCTTCGCCCAGCAGGCGATGGCGCAGGAACACGTTTTCGAGCTTCTCCTCGAACAGCATGTCGATCGCCTGGCGCAGCGCGAACAGCAGATGCACCGGCGCGGTGCCGGCATATTTGCGGTAGTGCTCCGCGCCTTCGCGTTCGGTCCAGTCCCAATAGGGCGTGCGAAGCCCTGCGGTCTTGTGCACCTTGCGGGCGCGATCGTTGGCGGCGACGAAGCCCAGCCCCGGCGGCGTCATCAGGCCCTTCTGCGAGCCGGACATCGCGACGTCGACGCCCCAGGCGTCCATCTCGAACGGCATGCAGCCGAGCGAAGCCACCGTATCCACCATGAACAACGCCGGGTGGCCTGCGGCCTTGATCGCCTTGCCGATGGCTTCGATGTCGTTATAGGCGCCCGACGCAGTATCGACCTGCACCGCAAGGATCGCCTTGATGGTGCGGTCCTTGTCCTGCCGCAGGCGGGCTTCGACCTCGGCCGGCCGGATCGCGCGGCGCCAGTCGCCCTTGAGCACTTCGACATCGGCGCCCATGGCGGCGGCCGCATGGCCCCAGCCGATCGCGAACCGGCCGCTTTCCAGCACCAGCACCTTGTCGCCGCGCGACAGCACGTTGGAAAGCGCACCTTCCCAGGCGCCGTGGCCGTTGGCGATATAGATGTAGGACTGGCCCTTGGTGGCGAACAGTTTCGACAGATCGCGCAGCAGGCTGTCGGTAAGATTGACCATCTGCTCGGAATAGATGTCCAGCGCCGGACGATGCATCGCCCGCAGCACTTCGTCGGGCATGGTGGTGGGCCCGGGGATCGCCAGGAATTCCCGGCCCGCGCGAACGACCATTTTTCTTGTTCCTTCTTGGGTGTGCCTTAAGGGGAGGGATGCCGGGGAATGGCGGGGAAAACAAGCTAGAACATGATGATAATAAATTGAAGCCGGAAGCCCGTCCTATTTCCCCAGCGCATCGGTGATGCCATGCCAGATCTGGTCCTTGATCTCGGTGGCGGGCGGGCTCGGAATGACGTCGGCCGGACCTGTCCGTTTTTGGCACGCCACGACCAGGCGCAAGATCCAGACCTCGCCGTCGGTGTAATAAGGGTCGCCGCCGCCGTTGCGGCCGGTCATGGTGGGGCCGATGCCCGTCACCTGGTATTTGGCGTCGACCATGCCGGCGGCTTCGAGGTCGGAGGCCAATAGCTTCCGTTCGGCATCGATATCGGGTCCGATATGATGGGTGATGGCCCCGGTATAATGGCTGACGCCGACGCTGCGGTCATAGGTCACCGCACCTAGCCAGACCGGCCGCTGTTCCTGGCCGCGGTCCAGCACCCGCCAGAACCGCACATGATGGCGGTGATCGGCGCTCTGGCCGTCCGGCTTTTCGAACGCGAGATCCTCGCGGCGGCCGAGATAGAACAAGGGGCTCACCGGCGCGTCGCGGTAGGGCCGGTCCAGCAGCACGCTGCCGACGATTTCGATCGAGGAGCGCAGCGTCACGCGATCGGCGGGAAACCAGCCGGCGGCGGCCATGGCGCAGAGCACGTCCTTGTCGTCGCCGACCAGGCCGAAATTGATGGCATCGCCGGGAATGCCCTGCGCGGTGCGCGTCACCATCGGCAGATTGGCGAGGCCCTTCTGGTGCTCGTAATGCGTCCACAGCGCCGGCAACGCGAGATAGGCGAGACCGGTATAGGCGAGCACGATCGCCAGCGCGAACAGCAGGAAGCGCTCCAGCCGCGAGCGGTCCGGCGGGGCTTGCGATTCGATATCGTCGTAAAGGTCAGCCACGGCGACGCGCTCTCAGTCGTCTTTCGGCGAGGTTAGCGCATTTTCGAGTTCAGGGGCTGCATCCTTCGAGACGGCCGCGCTGCCGCGGAAGGATGTACCTGGGGAAGTAAGGTCAGCTAACTGTCGTCGTCCCTGCGAAAGCAGGGACCCATAACC
>JBAUUA010001223.1:0-4933 GCA_049582465.1 Bradyrhizobium sp.
GCCAGACGCTTCTGAAGCTTCTCGCTGACGAAGAGGCAAAGGACGCACGGCCGGCTGAAAACAAGCAGGGCTGAGGGCGCAGCGGCTACCCATTCAAAAACTACAAAAATACGACGATCAGTCCGGAACCCGACATAGCCGAAATGCTTAAGCCTAGACGGATGCTCTGACGCAGGCAGGTCGTAGTTCGCCGTCGGTGTTTGACCGGTGTTCGGCCGGCGAGGTTGCGTGCCTTCTCGCACTCGAGGAAGCGCAGGACTTCAGGAGGTGTCCATGGTCGGCACAAGAAGCGATCGCGCGCGCACACGCGCCCAGAACCTGTTGGCGACGATCTATCCGCTTCCCGACGATCCGGAGCTGCATCGTCTCCGCGAACTCGCGGTCGATTATATTCGTGAAGCCGAGCGGCTCGAAGCCGGACACAGCGGCCGTGCGGCCGAATCCGATGAATTGATTTCGGGCGCGCTGGATGCGGTCGCGAGGGATTATTTCGCGCGGGCGGTCGCCCGCGCCAGGTCGCAAGGCAAACGTTAATCGCACGCGTCACGCCCTCACCTCCTGACGCTGGAACACGATATAGCCGGCAACGAACAGCACGATGGTGCCGGCAATCAGCGCCACCGTTTGCGGCCAGGCGATGATCAGGCTTTCGCCGAACGGGAGCGGCGCGCCCATCACGGCGCCGCGCAACTGATCGATGAACACCGGACCCAGCGACCGCGTGGTAGGCGACAGCACCGCCAGCATCGCTTCGCCGAACAGATGGTTCGGCGACAGCCGAGACAGGGTCTGTGCCCAGATCGCCGTGTCCGGCGTCTGCAGTCCGAGCTCCGCGTAGCGCGGATCCGGCGGCGCGATCACCTGCGCCAGTGCGGGCGCCAGCATCGGCCACAACACGGCGAGGAACAGCCAGATGCCCAGCGCAACCAGTGCCGCGGTCGCGGGCGAGCGAAACACGATCGACAGCAGCATCGCCAGCGCGAGCCAAACGCCGGCATAGAAGATCGCGACCACCAGGAACGCCAGCGAGCGCGCGATCTCCTCGCCTCCCGGCGGCACGCCCAGGAAGATCAGTCCGAGGCCGATCACCATCAGCCACAGCGCCGCCAGGTTGATCGAAAGCGTGGCGAGACCGGCGACGAATTTACCCATCAGCAGCGCGTCGCGGTAGATCGGCTGCGCCAGGATGCGCGAAAGCGTACGCCGGTTGTGCTCGCTGTTGACGGAATCGAAGCCGAGCCCGATCGCCATCAGCGGGATCAGGAATCCCAGACTGGCGACAAAGGACGGCAGCGGCGCGCGGTCCACCGTAAACAACCGCAGCAGCAGGAACGGGTCTTCCGCCGTGTTCTGCCGCAGATTGTCGATCGCGCCGTAGAGCGCCGCCAGCGCCGTCAGCACGATCAGCAGCTCGAGCACGAACATGCGCGCGCTCGACAGATTGTCGGACAGTTCCTTCAGCGCCACGGTACCGAGGCCCTGGAACGGAGAACCCTCACGCCGCATGCCGTGCTCCTTGCGATGGATCCTTGTGGTTCTGGAAGTAGCGGGCATAGATCGCCTCGAGCGAGGGCTCATCGACCGAAAGCCGGCGCAGCGATCCGTTCGCCGCGACCACCGCGCGCGCAGCGTCCGGCCGCACGTCGCGGTCGGCGGTCATGCGGAAACGGTCCTCCGCCAGCGTGTCGACATTGGTCACGCCGGGGATGGTGGCAAGCCGGCGGGCAAGGCCGACGCCGTCGGCTTCGACCTCCACGACGAAACCGGCGCCGAGCACCTGATGGGCGAGATCGGCCACCGGTCCCATCAGCACGATGCGCCCCGTCTGAAACAGCGCGACCCGGTTGCAGATCCGCTGCACCTGGTCGAGCATGTGCGACGAGAGCAGAACGGTGACGCCCTCGGCCTTGAGCTCGCCGATCAGCTCGAGGAATTCCTGCGTGGCCTGCGGGTCGAGCCCCGAGGTCGGTTCGTCGAGAATGGCAATCTCGGCCTGCTTGACGATGATCTCGGCCAGTCCGAGCCGCTGGCGCATGCCGCGGGAAAACGTCGCGACGCGCTTTTCGGCGACATCGGACAACTGCACCCGCGCCAGCGCCGCCGCGATGCGCCGCTTCCGTTCGGCGAAAGAAAGGCCCATCAGCTTCGCGGTATAGGACAGGTTCTCGACCGCGGAGAGGTTGTCGTAGAAGCCGACCGAGTCGGGCAGATAGCCGACCCGGCGCTTGACCTTGAGCGGTGCGCGGGCCGGATCATGGCCGAGCACGCTGACCTGGCCTGAAGATATGTCGGTCAGGCCGAGCATCATCAGGATCGTCGTCGTCTTGCCTGCGCCGTTCGGCCCGAGCAGCCCGAACACCTCGCCTTTGACGATGTCGAAGTTGATGGCGTCGACAACGCTGACCTCGCCATAACGCTTGGTCAGGCCGCGCGCGGCGATGACGATGTCGCTGGCCGGGCTGCCGGCCTTGCTTTCCGTATTGCTCATCGGCGTCCGAACCTCGCGACCGCGCCGAGCATCAGAAGCAGAGCGACGCCGATGACGCCGGCGCCCGCCATTCCCCACACCGTCGAGGTCTCGACCGTGATGCGGAACTGGCTCGAGGCATTTTCCCCGCGCGAGGCCGCGCTGACCGAAGTCATGTAATCGCCGGCGAGTGACTTGTCGCTCGGCGTCACCAGAGCCTGGGCCTCGGCGTCCTTGCCGGGAACGAGCCGGTCAATGGTGGCCGGCTCGAACGTCACCTTCCAGCCGGTCGGCGCGTTGGCCGAAAGTTTGACGTCCTCGGCCGGCGCGGTGCCGGTATTGCTGACGACGATCGGGATCGAGCTCTGCTTTCCGGCGACCGCCCGCGCGCTCAACAGCCCGTCGCGGCCGGACACCTGGAGCCGCGGCTGGCCCACGACGTCAAGTGCCAGATCCGTCTTCGCCGACGCATCCTCTGCATTGACCGTCACGTGCACCGGAAAATGCCCGGCGCCGACCGTGCTCGGCGGGCGAACTTTTAACTTGATGTCCTTGGACTGTCCCGCCTCGATCGGAATCGACGAGAGTTCCTGGCTGCCATAGGCCTCGGTGAACGACGTTTCGAAGTTGGGCGGCGCTTCCGCCGCGAAGCTTGCGACCAGATTGCGGCCGCTGTCGTTCTTGATGTTCAAGGTATACTCGAAGTTCGATTTGGGGCTGCCGCGAAGCGAAGGCAGCTTCGACGTCACTGCAAGTTTTGCCGGCAACTCCTTGGCAAGCGACACGTTTACCGGCAGCGTTGCCTCGCTTCCCTGCCCTTCCGCCTTCACGGTCAGCGTCTGCCCGTTGAGGCCGGCATTGGCCGGGACTTCAATGCGAAGCTGGAGCGAAACATTAGCGTCCGGCGCCGGCATCGCGGCTGCGACGGGCTGGCCGCCGCCGAGCAGCGTCGCTGTCCACCCACTCGGCACGCCATCCACCGAGAGCTGGTATCGCTGCGGCTGCAGTCCGTAGTTTTGCAGACGCAGCGGGATATTCGACGTGGTGCCGGGCCGCACCGTGACCGCCGGATAGTCGGTCATCAAATATAGGCCCTTGATGTCATGCGCCGTGTCCGCGGCATGCGCCGCCGGGACCACCAAAGCAACCGCGATGACAACAGGGGCGAGATCGAGCGCTCGCATCGCAACACTCCTGCAAATGGCAAAAAAGACGTGTCGCGGGTTCGGCTCGCCTGCCGGACTGCGACGGCGGAGAACCGGAACTAGGCGAGGTGATCGTGACAAAATCCGGCCCGCTCCAATTACGAGTCGGTGATGTCGGATAGGAAATTAGTATAGTTCAGGGCCTGCAGCGCCGCCGCGCGAGGCTTCGTAGATCGGCGCGGCGTCTTTTGCTGCGGGGCAAAAGGTTTCCTAAATTTAATTCGGGGGTGGTACCGCCCGCCTCGCCGCCGGCGCGTTTACACACCATCTATTGATACAAAGTGATTGGGAAGGAAACGATGAAACGGGGAATCGCTGTTCTGGCGTGCGTCTGTGCCCTGGCGGGTGCCGTCTATTTCGGCGTCAGCAAATGGGGCATCCGGCACGAAACGCTGAATTGGTTCGATGAAGCGCGGCAGCGGCCCGTCTCCGTCGACCTCGCCGTGCGCCGGGATTACGAGATGAAGGCGGATGACGGCTACTGGAAGCTGCCGGTCGCGATCATCAGCAACGGCAATACCGTCAAGAACACCGAGTATTCGTTCCTGGCCAACGTCTTCGCCGCGCGCGGATATCTGGTTGCCAGCATCCAGCAGGACCTTCCGACCGACCCGCCCCTGATGACCAAGATCGGGCTGCCCTATGTCGGCCGGACGGGCGTGTATGAAAAAGGCGAAGCCAACATCCTGTTCGTGCTTGGGCAATTGAAGAAACTGCAGCCGAATGCCGACTACGGCCACCTGACGCTGGTCGGACATTCCAACGGCGGCGACACTGCCATGTATTTCGCCAAGCAGCATCCGGAGTTGGTGTCGAAAGTTGTCACGCTGGATAATCTGCGCGTGCCCTTCGTGCTCAGCGACAAGATGAAGATCCTCTCGTTCCGCTCGCACGATCCGAATTTCCAGACCGATCCCGGCGTGCTGCCGACCCCGCAACAGGCCAAGACGGACGGCGTCGATATCATCCACACCCAGTTTCAGCACACCTGGATGAGCGACCGCGGTCCGGATTCAGTCAAGGAGAGGATCCAGGCAACGCTGGACCAGTTTCTCGGCAACGGCAGCGCCAGCGAACTCGCGCCTGCCGATACCCATAATTTGATCGTCACCAACGCCGGCGCGCCGCTCCCCTGAAACCCGCGGCCTGCCGGCATCAAGCGGAACCATCAGGGGTCTTGCGCTTTGCTCGGTGTTTTGAGCGTTGGCAAGCGAACCGGGTCCTGGAGGCGCGAATGTCCGGAAAATGGGCGGTTCTGGCT
>JBAUUA010001224.1:0-3134 GCA_049582465.1 Bradyrhizobium sp.
CAACACCGATCACGTGCCGTCCTACACGCAGGTCAATCTCGGAATCTCCCGCGAATATCTTTTCCCGGGATGGACCAAGCCGACCACGCTGCGGTTCGACGTCGTCAACCTGTTCGACCAGATCTACGAGATCAGGGATGGCTCCGGCATCGGCGTATTCGCGCCGCAATTCGGGCCGCGCCGCGGCTTCTTCGTCGGCATTTCGCAGAAGCTGTGACGAGGGCCGGCGCCTACGATGTCCGCGCCAGGCTCCAGTCCGGACGGATCGCGCCGGACACGTCGGTGAAGGCGCCGTCGACGAGTTCAGCCACCAGCAGACGGCTGTAGTCGACCGGTCCGGGCATGGTCGCCCGCCCCTTCGGGACCGGCTTGAAGCCGACGCGGCCGTAGTAGGGCGCATCGCCGACCAGAAGCACCAGGCGATGACCCTTTGCCCTGGCGTCCTTCAGCGCGCGATCGAGCAGCGCGCGGCCGACGCCGCGACTGCGGAACGGCGGCTCGACCGTCAGCGGCCCCAGCAGCAATGCCTTGGTGTCGCCGATGCAAACCGGCAACTGGCGCACCGAGCCGACCAGCAGCGTGCCGATCCAGGCCGTGAACGACAGATCGAGCAGATGATCGACGTGCTCGCGCAGCCGGTACGCGCTCAGCACGAAGCGGCCGGGCCCGAAGGTTCGCTCGTGCAGCCGTTCGATCGCCTGCGCGTCGTTGGCGGTTTCGGCCAGTATCGTCAGAGAGAGATCGTTCATGGGCGCGGGATAGCATCTGGCGGCGGCGCGGTCCATCGTCCGGCTCCGCCAATTTCGAATCAGGTCAGTTCTTGTTGACGGGGGGTTGCGACAGATAGGCCAGCAGCTTCATTTCGCGGCGGCCGCGCGTCACCGTGTCCA
Organism: Bradyrhizobium sp.; assembly: GCA_049582465.1. GTDB lineage: Bacteria > Pseudomonadota > Alphaproteobacteria > Rhizobiales > Xanthobacteraceae > Bradyrhizobium. Next base: position 891 of record JBAUUA010001224.1, read on the forward strand.
GCACCAGGCCCGACGATACCGACAGCACCGCCACGATCATCAGGCCCATCGACAGAACCGCGGTCGGCAGCCGCGGAACGATGCCCTCCTCGAGGTAGGTGACGATGACCGGGATCGCGAGTCCGATCGAGACCAGCGTCAGAAAAACCCCGATCGCCGTGAAAAAGCGCAGCGGCTTTTCCGAGCGGTATAATTTCAGGATGGTTCCGAGAATCCGGAATCCATCGCTCCAGGTGTTGAGCTTACTGAACGATCCCGCGGGGCGGGCGTAATACGGCGTTTCGATTTCGGCGACCGGCATCGCCAGTTCGAGCGCATGCACGGTCAGTTCAGTCTCGATCTCGAAGCCATCCGACAGCACCGGAAAGGATTTGACGAAGCGGCGCGAGAACACGCGGTAGCCGGAAAGAATATCCTTGAAGGCCTGGCCGAACACCGAGGAAAGAAAGGCGGTCAGCATCCAGTTGCCGGTGCGGTGGCCGGGCCGGTACGCGGCCTGCATCTGATCGACGCGAAAACCCACCACCATGTCGAGATGATCCGAGATGAGCGTATCGATCATGCGCGGCGCGCTGGCGGCGTCGTAGGTGGCGTCGCCATCGACCAGCACGTAGACGTCGGCGTCGACATCGGCGAACATGCGCCGGACCACGTGGCCCTTGCCCTGGCGGCGCTCGCTGCGCACCTCGGCGCCCGCTTCGCGGGCCACCGCGACGGTGCGGTCCGACGAGTTGTTGTCGTAGACGAAGATACTGGCCGATGGCAGCGCCTTGCGAAAATCGGCAACGACGGTCGCGACCGCGGCCTCCTCGTTGAAGCACGGCACCAGAACCGCGATCCGCATCGATGATGGTGTCATTGCCGAAACGCCTGCCCCTCAAAGCCTGCCAACTCAATTTCCCATAGCATGATCAGGCTCTTGCCGCCTGCCCGACCGGCCGGCCGTCCACCGCTTCCGCCGGAGCCATCAATGCGGCGAACAGCAGGCTCCACAGCGAGAGCATTGCGACAGGGATTGTATAATAAGGCGTGAAGACGGGGTGGGTCAGGAAGAAGGCCAAATTCACCATAAGGTTTGCAGCCGTAACCAGCGCCGTTTGCCTGCTGGCATTGCCGCGATGCCAGCGCAGCATCAAGAGGGTCCACGCAATCGCAAGCACGAGCAGCACGAACTGCATGTCGGCGAGGTAGCTCCGGATGACCTCGAGGCTGAGCGCGGGAGGCGTCACGTCAACGGCGCCGTAAGTCGTCGCGAGCGGACTGCCGGCATTGATCGCATTCGCAAGCAGCGTCGGCGCCATGCCCGCCAGCAATGCGGCCGCGAACACCGCGCCCTGCAGGATGGTCTCCGTCTTCCGCAAGAGCAGGAATGCAACGAAGAAGAAGACAAAATATCCGGACGACAGAAACAGGTTCGGCAATCTGAAATTGACCGCCAGGCCAATCAGGAGGCCGACGAATCCCGTTAGAAGCAGGCGATGCCGTTGGCTTTCGGAAAACAGTTTCGCGGTGAGAAAGCCTGCGAGCGCGCACACCACCATCGTGGGCGCCACCGAATAACTCGCCTTGGCCGGATTGATCATCAGGTAGATCGCCAGGCAGCCGAAGCCGGTCGTCAGCAGAATGGCGGATCTGGAGCGCGCATATGAAATTCCGAGCAGCGCAAAACCGAACACGATGACGGTCGACGCGACGTAAAGCGGGATCACCTGAAAGCCCTGCGGAAACAGCGCCAGTACAAAGCCCGTGCCCGGCGGATATTGCATCACCAGCTTCTTCGTCGCCGGCATGAAATTGTGGCAGGGACTCGTCGCCGGATCGCTCCAGGTCGGAAAACCGATCTCCTTCAATTTCGAAGCCAGATAGTGATCGTTATCCCGGGAGATGTCGGTATCCAGGCCGCCAAGCCCGAATTGCTGGAACAGATGAGCCTGCCGCAGATAGCAGATGTCGTCGTAGACGCCGCGGGCTTCGCTCCAGCGCGAGATTGCCCGGACGTTGCTCGCCAACACCAGAACGCACAGGAGGCCGCAGGCAACCTTCAAATATCGCATCACTCTTTCCCTGGGCACGGGGCTCGCACAGGCTTGTCGCCAAATCCGGGGAAGCCCGCAAGGCCTAACGCCAGGTTGCTATCGGCGCCCTGCCCTCGAGCACCTCCGATATCCGCAAGCGCGTCCCCTGGGTAGTCTCCGCCGGCAGCGCGCCGACCTCGAAGAAGCCGCAGGCCGCGATCTCGCGGTT
>JBAUUA010001225.1:0-12412 GCA_049582465.1 Bradyrhizobium sp.
GTTTCATGCTCTGGTCCTCGTCTTGGGCCAGAGCGAACTTCACTCTGGATTAAGCCCGAGGGGCAAGGTCATCTTCAGTCCACGCCATCGGAGTGCGGATCCGCCTTGATATCGGGCGCAATGCCTATCATCGCCGGCATGGCGATTTTTTCCTTCAGTTCGGTGCAGGTCTTGCGGACTTCCGCCGCCACCAGCGAACAGTTCTCGATCTGAAGGAAGACGCGCTTGGCCTCTTCGCGGTAGCGCCCCGCGGTTTCCTTCAACTCTTCAGTCACGGCGAGCGCATCGCGGGTGTTCGTCTCGCATTGCTTGACGAGGCCAACCAGCTCGGCGCCCATCGCCTCGATCTCCTTCGCCGCCGCTTCGTATTCGCGGACCACGGCTTCCGCCGACAGCTTGCCGATTTCCGTGGCTCCGTCGCGATGCTCGACATAGTCCGGTATCGTCATAGCGGGCGCGCGTTCGACCGGCGGCCTGCTTCGAACCTCCGCCTCGATTTCGCGCTCCATATCAGTCAAGAGCCGTCCCATTGTTGACCGCACCATCGCCAGTACTCCTCGTTGAAAGGCCGGGGGAACTGTTCCTTGCTAGGTGCTTGGGAGAGCCGCGCAACAGAACTCTCCGGTTAAGCTTGCTGATTAAGCTTGCCGGTTAAGCTTGATGTCCGCGCTGCGGGTTAATTCCGGAACCGCGATCCGGTGGTTTTCTCCCCCGGGGGACATGAAGTACCGCCGCCTGAGTTGGCTAAACTGCCGGCGGCGGTACTTCATCCCGAGTTCGTCGCGCAGGGCTTCATGCAACGAGGATCTTGATTCCCCACCACACGACGACAATCGCAGAGATCAAGCTGGCAGCGGTCAAGGCAATTTCCAACAAATGATTCTTCATTGGTTTACTCTGGCTGCCTACCCCACCCGCAAATCTATTTGATTCGACGACGCGGGCGCAACCTGAGGCAGGGCCGCGCGTGTTCGCGCCACCTACCCGGGCGACCTTGCGAACCGAGGCAAACGATTGTGAATCGTTCCGTTACGAATCTTGCCAGTCGCCGCAAATCGTGCCAGAGCCCTTCGCCCACCCCTCCATTGGGAAGCGATTCGCCCCGCGCCCGGGGGGGCATGCGCACCCGCAACTTGTTTATGCAGGTTCCATTGGAACAGCCGACGCTATCGGCCGTTTGCCTTCCATTCCACTGGAAGGAGAAACACCCATGAAGAAGCTTTTGTTGATTGCTGCGGCTGTTGGCGCCCTCGCGGGGCCGGCCCTGGCCGATGAGGTCGGCGTTCGCGTCGGCCCGGTTGGCGCCGGCGTCACCGTTGGCGAGAGCCACCGCGACTACGATCGGGATCGCGATCGTACCACAGTCATCAAGGAGCGCGAGCCGCGCGACCGCACCACCGTCATCAAGAAGGAGCATGGCGACGGCGTCGAGAGCAAGACCATCATTCATCGCGATAATGACTAAAGCCGCTTTCGTTTCAACGGAAACGAAACGGAACACCCGCGCGCTTCCAACCGGAAGCGCGCGGGCACGACTGGAAAATGACGCCGAGATTCCGCCGCCATCTGCTGCTACATCTTCGCGCTCCCTGCTGAAGTCCGGGAGCAGTCAAGTGACGAGCTTCGCGCCATCGGGCATTCTGACCGCCATCCTGCCCTGCAACGATCTCGACGCGTCGGAGCGGTTCTATCATCGCCTCGGCTTCACGCGTTCCGACGGCCACCGTCTGCCGACCGGCGAGGCGGACGGCTACCGCCTGCTGTCGAACGGCGGCGGCGGATATCTCCATCTGACGGACGCGGTGGCAGGCTGGCTCGTTCCGGGAAGCAACCCGTTTGGTCTTTACCTCTACACCGAGGATGTCGACGCCCTCGCCGCCGAATTTCGCGATGAAGTCATCGGCAGGCACGCGCCGGAGGACAAACCCTGGGGCATGTACGAATTCGCCCTTTCCGATCCGGACCAGACGCTGGTCCGAGTCGGCTGGCCGACCCGGCTTCGGCAACCGAAGTGAGCCGGCCTTCCCGGCCCTCACGCCAACAGCTGCTTCTCGATCTCATGGACCGGCATCTTGACGAGGTCCTTGTGCAGCTCGCCCTGAATGGCCTTGCGAACCGCGGCCGAGTAATCCGCCCGGATCATGCCGAGCGCGCGCGGCGAGGCCACCATGGTCAGCGCTGTGGTTTCCCCCGTGGTGACGGCAAGGTTGAGCCGGTCGGCCAAAGTCTTGAGGAACGTGCGTTCGGCCTCGTCATGCCAGTCGGTCTGCTCGATCGAGCTTCGCGCGCCGCCCATCGACTGGTGCACCTTGCCGGGCGGAGAACTTCCTTGCGCGGAGGTCGAGGGATCGGGGTGCTCGTGCACTTCCCTGGTGTGCAGGTTCGGAAACATGCGGTCGCCGATGTTTTCCAGGATGAGCGCCTTTCGGCCGTCGCAGACGACGATCCAGTCACCGGTGCCGATTTTGATTTTGTCCATTAAGAGGCTCCAAAGAAGTTAAGTCTTGCTCGTGAGAATGGTTCAAAGATGCCCCTCGAAATCCTCGAGGGATTTGCCGAACTGCGACAAGGCCTCTTCGAGATAGTCCGCGAACATCGGCGTCCCGATCAGGTAGGAAGCGGTGCGGTTATTGTGGGCGCGCTCCGCCTCGGCCCGCAGGTCGCGCCAATTGTCGAGATCGCCGTCGCCGCGGCCGAGCCACATCAGGGCGACGAGGTCGATCTGCTCGTCGACGTTCAGCCCGCGAATGAAGGTGGAAAGCTCGGAGCGATCGGTCGCCCGGCTATGGTCGTCGAGCCCATAGCTCGTATCGTCGTCGCTCAGATCCGTGACCAGATCCGACTCGGTGGCCTTGCTGTCGGATTGACGGGCCTTGGCGACGATGAAGAACGCCTTTTCCGGCGAGATCGACAGGTTCGGAATCTTTCGCATGCCATACACCTCCTGAGAGCAGGCGTAAGCCCTTTTCCCAACCGCAACGGAAATCAGACTAGGAGGTCCCGGCAGGGGGCACTTTGCGCAAGATCAAGGCAGCAGCCTGCCAAATCACCGCGGCCGCCGGGCAAATTCTCCTGATTTGCCCGCCCCGATTTTGCCTTCAGCGCCGCTATGATCGCAGCCATGGCAACATCACCAGAACGGCCCGACAGGATGCGCCCGGTTGTCTCCACCTTGCTGGCGGCGTGCCTCGGCACGGCGCTCTTGACGGTCGCCTTCCCGGCCGCGGCGCGAGGCGGCCACGGCTTGGGCGGTCACGGTTTTGGTCATGGTTTCGGCGGCCACAGCATGCACGCAGCCGAATTCGCCGGCGGCCGCCGTCACGGCAACGATGCCTACACACGGGCTGCGTCGGAGGAGCGTGACAGATTGCTCGACACCCAGATCAAGAGCATCTGCCGCGGCTGCTGAAAATCGGGGGTACCGGCCGCGGGATTGGATTCCGGCGCGCCAGCCGGTCGGTTTACTCGGTTTACCAGGTGTTGCTGCCGAACAGGCTGAACTGCGGCTGTTGCGCCACCAGCATCATCGGCGGGCTGGCGCGCCGCCTTGCAATCTTGCGCTTTCGTTGCACCGGCTTTTCCAGCTTCCTCGGATCCGACAGTTGCGCCCGCGCTTGAGCGGGCGTCGGCAGCTGCGCGAGTGCCTCGCGCACGCGCGCCTTGGCCGAGACGTCGGCCACCGCTGCGGGAGCCCGGACGCTGGCTGTCGCGATGACGACCGGCGGCGGAACGATGGTCGGCTGATTGGTGTCGAAGACCACGCGCTCGGGCCATTTGCGCTCGGAATGAATGCGGATGGTCGATCGATCGAAGCCGGAATTCCCGGAATCCGCCCTCACCTCGTCGGGCATTTTCGGCAAATACGCGGTCGAGATAAACAACAGCGCCAGCAATGCGCCGCCAACAAACACAAAATATCGCAACAAAGGCATTTTCCAAGCGTCGCTCCGTCCGCACGAACGCACGGACCGGTTGCTTAACTAGGGATGCCGCGATTGGTTCCTAGTGCCGCGCAAGCGGGGTAACGACGAAGTGACCAACGCGCTGCGGCCTGCTTCCTGGCCCGGGTTCTTAGGCCGGGCGGGCGGCTACAAGCGAGCATTTCGCCCTGCTGGCGTTAACGTTGACGAAGCCGACATGCAGGCGGGCGAAGGTCTTGCGGCTTCGCTTGCCGACGATGTCGTGGATCACCCGCGAGCGATCGGTCAAATGGCTGCCGTCCCGGCGGCTGAAGGCGCAGGAGATCGCGATATCCCTGACCGCGTAGTCGTTGGTATTGCGGAGCGTGAAGGTAACCAGGGCTCTCGACCCCAGCCCGCCCCGTCGCCAGTACTGGGACGAAATGCTGAGTCCGTCGACCGGGGCGGTTTCCTCGGGCACGATCGCCTCGCCTCCCGCGGTCGGCGGATTGTAAGCCACCACCGGCGGCGCGGGAGCAGCAGCGGGTTCGGTCACGACGGCCGTCGCCAGCACCGGTTGGCCTTCGGCAGGCTTGCTGCCATAGCCGGCCACCAGCGCCCATGCCGCCATCCCCGCGATCAGCGCGGCGGCCGGCAGCCAGACATATCTCGACTTCAGATATTCGACCGCCGATTGCTCCGGCCGCCCCGAAGCGGCATCGCCCAGCCCGGTCAATTCAGTGCGGGAAAGCTCTATGCTCATCGTCATGCCACCGACACGCGTCGAAAACCGATAGCGCCTGCTGCACCGCACCGTAAAAAAGCCGCGCGGGCATTACACCGCACGGCTCCAAACACGACTGCCGACTGCGCGGTTCCGCCGTTCTCTCACCAATTGATGAGTCGGGCGATGGTTCCACCCAAACAGGACAATATCGGGACGTGACGGTGGCCCGGGTCAGGCCGAGGGGGATGGTCACGGGCAAACGCGGCAGCTAAAATTATGTGGCCGCGACAGGCCGCGGCCAAAGGCGGCGTCGGGCGACGCCCAATAAGCCAACGGGAGATCGAAATGCCGATAGTCACCTGGGATCACGTCCATCTGCGCAGTCCGGATCCGGAGGCGACGGCGGCCTGGCTCGAAAACATTCTCGGCGGCGTGATCATCCGGGGCCCCGGCCGCATCGACGTCAAACTCGGCGGCGCCAATGTGTTCATCGCGCCGGTGACCACGGGCGATGGCGTCAACACGGCGCCGGTGACGCCCTATCAAGGGCTCGACCATTTCGGGCTGACGGTGAAGGACATCGACGCGGTGGCCGCCGAGATCAAGGCCAAGGGCGTGGAATTCACCAAGGAACCGACGACGATCCGGCCCGGCGTCCGAATCTGCTTCATCCGCGGGCCGCAGGGCATTTCGGTCGAGTTGTTGGAGCGCGACAAGAAATACGCGTGAGCGCGACGCTCGCGAGTTCAGGTCATGCTGCCCGGCATGAAGCAGCGGATATAGAGCCCGCCGACGCCGTCGCGGATCGGCCAGACCATGGTTCGTCCGATCCGGTTCGGCTCGGTGATGACGGCTTCGTCAGGTACGTTGACCCACTCGCCGTCGATGCGGACACGGTAATGGCCATTGCCGCTTTCCCAATCGGCGTCGCTGATCGCTGAGCCGTCGGCGTCGGAGCAGCACAGCCCCTTCTGGCTTTTGAGGCCGTTGAACCACGCCCTCAATTCGGGATTGGCGTTGGCAAATTGGCCGCGGTCGCGGGCGTGGCCGAGTTGGGACGCGAGCCCCAGCAACAGGAGCGCGAGGCCTACGATCAGCGGCGTTCTCCAGCGCCCCGTACGGCCTTGCGGGTTCTCAGGGCCGTCATATTCCCCGTCGTCGTCAGTCCATGGACGCGGCCCACCGCCGCCGGAATCGATCCAGTTGCTCACCTGTCTCCTGCTCCAGCACCCACCGGCCGGTGCAAAAAAATCAAAGCATTTCGCGTGCCAACTTTGCGGCCGCGGAGCCGCGCTGTCATCCAGGCGTCATACGGACAGTCGCGTCGCTCACCGGTCAACCTGACGCGTTGACGCTGCGCACCCCGCTTTGGCATAAGCAACCGCCGACCCGCCGTGACGGAGGTCGCAACCGGTCCCAGCATGAAAAACGGTCTGTACTCGATCCACGTCAGCCTGCAGGACGGCCGAACCGGCAAGGGCAGCGGCGTGGTCATGTTCCGGGATGGCAAGATCCTCGGCGGCGACGCCTATCTGTTCTACACCGGCAGCTACACGACCAAGGGCGATACCTTCAAGGGCGAGGTGCTGGTGCAGCGGCATACCTCCAGTCCCGACGCCAATCCGCTGTTCGGCGGGCCGAGCCCGGTCGGCGTCGGCGTCTCCGGCACCTTCACCGATACCGCCGGCGTCATGAGCGGGACGGCGCTGGTCGGCAAGGCCAGCCAGATTTTTTCGGCAACCTTGCGCAAGCTGGTCGACACGGATTAGCGCGCGCGTTTTCGAGCGAAGCGGATATCGCTTCGCGTGAAGAAAACGCGTCAAACTAACTGCTATTCCGCGGCCTGCTCCAGCGGCGCCACCCGCGGCAGGATGATCTGGATCCGCGTACCGCTGCCCGGCGCGGAATCGAGGTCGAGCCGGCCGCCGAGCCGGTTGGTCACGATCGAGTAGACGATGTGCAGGCCGAGCCCGGTGCCGCCCTGGTCGCGGCGGGTGGTGAAGAACGGATCGAAGGCGCGGCGGCGCACATCGAGCGACATGCCGCAGCCGTTGTCGGAAAAAATGATCTCGACATTGTCCTTGCCGGACTCCCGCACCTGGATATCGACCGCGCCGGGCTTGCCGTCCGGGAAAGCGTGCGCCACCGCATTGAGGAACAGATTGGTCAGCACCTGCCCGTAGGGCCCGGGATAGGAGTTCATGACCAGATTGGGCTGACAGTCGACGTTCAGCGTGAGGTGGTGTTTCCGCAATCCCGGCCTCAGGCTCATCACCACCTGCTCGGTCAGATCGCCCAGGTCGAAGACGCGCTGGTCGCTGTAATTGCGGTCGGCGGCGACCTGCTTGAACGAGGTGATCAGTTCGGCGGCGCGGTTGAGATTGGCGACCAATTGCGAGGACGCGTCGCGGCTCGCCTCCAGAAAGTCGTTGAGGCTCGATCGCCTGAGATCGCCGCGGGCGACTTCGGCGGTGAACAAGGCGGTCTTGCGCTCCAGCGACGAGGCCACCGTCAGGCTGATGCCGACGGGGTTGTTGACCTCATGCGCGACGCCCGCCACCAGCCGGCCGAGCGCGGCGAGCTTTTCCGCCTCGATCAGGGATTGCTGGGTCTCCCGCAGGTTGCGCAACGCCGCTTCCGCGGCATCCTTGGCCTTGCGCATCTCCGCTTCGCCGCGTTTGCGCTCGCCGATATCGAGTGCCACCGTGACGATGCTCTCGATGTCGCCGTCGGCGTCGAGCAGCGGCAGCTTGTTGACCAGCCAATGCCGCAGATTGCCGGATGAATCCAGATATTCCTCCTCGTAGAATCCAAGCCCCCTGCCCGCCGCCAGCACCCGCTTGTCGTTCTCGTCGGTCTTCCGCGCCCCGTAGCGCGACATCAGGTCGGTGGTGGTGCGGCCGATGGCATCGGCCGGCTCGACGCCGAAGATTCCGGCCATATAGCGGTTCATCAGGATATAGCGGAGCTGCTTGTCCTTGACGTTGATGACCGCGGGGACGGTGTCGATCACTTGCTGCAGCAGCCTTCGGCCTTCGGTGACCGCATCCTCGGCGCGTTTCTGATCGGTGATGTCGCGCACCGTGCCTTCATAGCGGATGATCTCGCCGCTTTCGTCGCGCACGGCGGTGGCGCTGTCGGAGAGCCAGAGCACCGTGCCGCCGCGCTGGAGCACCTGATATTCGAACTCGCGGACCATGCCGTCGCGCTGCATCAGGGACCGGTATTCGACGCGTGCCTCCGGATGCAGGTAGATGGTCTGGGTAATATCGCCGATGCCGCGGATCAAATCCTCCGGCGTATCGTATCCCATGATCCGCGCCAGCGCCGGATTGGCGTTGAGCAGCGCCCCGGCCGGCGTCGTCACATAGATCCCGTCGACCGACCCCTCGAACAGTTTGCGATAGCTTTCCTCGGCGAGCCGCTGCTCGGCCAGCGCATGAACCGCCGCTTCGCGCGCGGTGTCGGCCTCCGCCAGAGTGCGGCGGAACACTTCAGCGGCGCGCGCGATGTCGCCGATCTCGTTGTTCACGTCCGTCAGGGGAATCGAGGCGTCCTTCTGGCCTCCGGCCAGCGCGCGAATGGAGGTTGCGATCGACGCCAGCGGCCGCACGGTGCGGCTGACCACGAACAGCGCCGCGAAAATCCCGATCAGGACACCGGCGGTGCCGAGCACGATGCTCTGCCACTTGGTCTCCGTCAGCGTCCGCGCGAAGTCGCGCGACAGCACCCGCCCCCGCCGCGCGCTGACTTCGCGCAACAGTTCGGTGACGCGGCCGATCAACCGGCCTTCGGTGCCCAGCACTTCCTTGTCGAGCTTGGCGATCTCGGCTTCGGTCACCGAAATCGCGGTGATCGCGTCGGCATAGGCGTCGCCCGCGGCGCGCAGCTCGGGATCATCGATCGGCAGTGCCCGCATGCTCTGCGCCGACCGCTCCGCCGCGTCGGGATCGTGCGCCAGCAGCGCGGCGTTGACCTGGTTCTGCGCCCGGAACAGGCTTCTGGCGGTGGACCGGTCGGGCACCCCGGCGATCGCCGTCTCGAACCGCTCGCGCACCGGCGGCAGTGCGTCGATCAATTCCGCCCGGCGCGCGATCAGGGCGGTGACGCGCTCGATGCCATCGCGGTAATTCTGCAGCCGGGCGCTGACGCCGTCGATCATGTCCTGCTGCTCAGGCGCGAGCTCGAGCCGGGTCTTTTTCAGAAGCGCGGTCAAGGCGGAAGCGGCCTCACCGACCCGGTCCGGCCGAGCGCCCTGGCTGGTGACGAAATCGCGCGCCGCGAGCCGCAACTCGTTCATGCGCCGGTCGATCTCCTCGGCGAGGTCACCGACGTCCTGCAGCCGCTGCAGCTCGGCGAAGGTCGCATCGATATGCCTGATCGCGATGACGCTCGCCATGCTGGTCGCCGTGATCACCGCCAGCAACAGCAGAAAGCTGCCAAAGGTCAGCTGACCGATCGACAGCGAATGCGACCTTATCCTTGCTAGCAATGCCGTGAATACAGATGGCATGGTTAATGAAACCGGGCTCCAATGGCTCGCAATATACGACGTAATGCATGTCAGGGGGAACATGCTGGAGACCGCCGGACAGCCGGGGATGCTCGCTCGGGCGCGCTGCCCAAGGGCCTGATGCCGCCGGTATTTGGCCTTGGGTGCCGGATTCCCGTTCCGCTAAGGGCCGGTGCGGCCAGCGCAGTTCGAGCGCCCGGAAAACGGCGTGTTTCTGCCGGAAACCGGCCATGTGGCTGCGCAAATCGGAGGCGCGCTGGCTGACGGCTCAGCCGCCCAGCGTCAATCCGCGGTGATGCCGGCGTCCTTGACGACCTTGGCCCAGAGCGCGACGTCGGACTTGATAATGTCGGCGAATTGCGCCCGCGGCGCGCTCTTCGGCTCGCAGCCCGCAAGGTCGAGCTTTTCGCGAACGTCGGCCGTGGCGAGCGCGGCCTCCAGCGCCTGGCTGATGCGGTTCACGATCGGCTCGGGCGTGCCCGCGGTCACCACGATGCCGAACCACGGCGTCACCTGCGCCTCGGCAAAGCCCTGCTCGGCCAGGGTCGGTACATCTGGGAAATATTTCGAGCGGCCATCGCTGATGGCGCCGATGATCCGGATCGAGCCGGTCTGCACCTGCGCCAACGCCTGGTTGGCGGACAGGAAGGTCGAATTGATCAGGCCGGAGGCGATGTCGGGCAGCATCTGCGGATAGCCGCGATAGCCGACGCCGGTGGCGTCGATTCCGGCCAGCCGCTTGAACAGCTCAAAACCGAGATGCCCGGTCGAGCCCTTGCCGGGGTGGCTGTAATTGAGCGTGCCCGGTTTGGCTTTCGCCAGCGCCACATATTCGGCCACGCTCTTCACCGGCAGGCTCGAGGGCACGACGAAGAAATTCGGCGCCCGGCAGATCTGTCCGACCGGGATGAAATCGCGTTGCGGATCCCAGCGCAGGTTGTTGTACAGCGACGGGCTGGTGCTGAAGGTCGTCACCAGCAGCCATGTGTATCCATCGGACGCCGCGCGCGCGACCTCCTCGGCGGCGATCGAGCCATTGGCGCCGGATTTGATCTCGTTGACGATCGAGCCGTTCCACTGCGCCGCCATGTTCTGCGCGACGATACGTCCGAACACATCGGCGACGCTGCCGGCCGAATAGGGAATGACGATGTGCACCGGCCGGTTTGGAAAACCATCCTGTGCCAGGGTCACGCCCGGCGCGGCAGCGGCCGCCAGCCACGCAGCCAACGCTGCGCCGATACGCCAAATCCTCATGATGCGTCCCCTGCCCTGATCGTCTATCGGCGCCCTTTCGAGAGCGTCCGGATTGACGGGCAGGATGCCGACAATCGCCCGGGCCGGCAAGGGCGGCGGCGATGCCGCCAAGCGGAGCTGGATTGCGCGTGAGTCTCAGGAAGAGGCACCGAGCGCCGCCGGTTTCCGCGCCGGAATGGTCATCGCGGCGACGCCGATCACCACGCAGCCGAGGCCGATCCATGCCGTCGGCGTCAGTCTTTCGCCGAGAAAGGCCACGCCCAGCGCAACGCCGATCGGCACGCGCAGATAGGCCTGCGCCGTGGTGCCGACCGAACCCAGCGTCTGCACCAGCCGGAAATAGATCACGAAGGCCAGCGCGGTGGAGAACACTGCAAGCGCGAGCAGCGCCAGCAGCGAGCTCATCGACGGCGCGAGCGTCCACGGCCGGTCCACCACGAGGCTGACGGGAACAAGGATCGCGGCACCACACAGCAGCGAGCCCGCCGCCGGCGCCATCGGGTCGAGACCCTTGAAGCCGCGGCTGAAGATGGCGCCGCCGGCATAGCAGATGGTCGCCACCACCGTTGCGATCTCGGCCTCCAACTGCTCGCCGAGGCCGGCCAGCGCCTGCACGCCGACGATCAGACAGATACCAGCCATCCCGGCGACGACGCCAAACAGCTTTCGCACATTCACGGGCTCATGGCGCGTGAGGGCCAGCGTCAGGAAGTACGCGAAGATCGGCGAGGTCGAGTTGAGAATGGTCGCGAGCCCCGCATCGAGCGCGCGTTCGGCCCAGGCGATCAGCGTCCACGGGATCACGCTGTTGAGACAGGCCTGGAACAGGAAACGCCGCCAGGTCGCGGCATCCTTCGGCAGGCGCAGTCCGCGCCCATGCATGATCGCGAGCAGTAATAGGCCGGCAATCGACGTCCGGGCCGCGATCAGGGTCACGGGCGGAATCGTCGGCACGCCGAGCTTGATGAAGGTGTACGACCCGCCCCACAGCGTCGCGAGCAGCAACAGCAGCGCGAGTTCAATCGCGATGGCGGGAGGCTGTGAGTGGGATTCTTCCATGCAGGTGGTTCCGGCTCTCGGGTGCGAGGCGGAAACTACATGGTCGAGGGTCGCGATACCTCGCTATGGATCGAACTATGGAATCGTCATTGCGAGCGAAGCGAAGCAATCCAGTGTAAGGAAGGAAAGCTGGATTGCTTCGTCGCTGCGCTCCTCGCAATGACGAGGGTAGAAGCCGCTTCCGCGCGGGCGAGGAAAACGGTCACCCCACCGCGCCGACTTCGAACACCTCGCCGTCATAGCCGGCTTCAAGCGGGATCCGGAGCTGGCGGCCGCCGTTGAGTTTTGTCATCACCGGCATCACGGTGACGATGTTCTTGCCCCTGGAGTCGTCGAGCGCGGCCTTGACGCTTGCCTGCTTGCCGAGCCGGATCAGGTTGCGCGTGGTCGGGAACGGCAGCTTGAACCGGCCGTTCTCGCCGCCTTCCAGCGCCTCGCGCGGCGACACCCAGATGGAGTCGGTGGATTCCTTGCCGTCATGCGCGCCGACCTGTTCCGGCGGTGCGGCGGCGAGAAAGAACCAGGTGTCGAACCGCTTCGGCATGCCCTCCGGCGTGATCCAGTGCGCATAGGGCACGAGTTCGTCGAGCGCCAGCAGCAGGCCGTTATCGGTGAGCACCTTCAGGAAGGTCGTCTTGCCGTCGCACAACTCGGCGCGATGGGCCTTCTCGATCTCGCTGGCCCGCTTCGCATCGACCAGCGCCTTGGAGCCGCGGGGGCGCGCGAGCAGGATGCCGCTTTCCTCGAAGGTCTCGCGGATCGCCGCGATCCGGAAACTCAGGGCTGCCGCATCGAGCCCGTCGCCACCGGAATAAAGCGCTGAATTGGCGATGATCTCCTGGTCGCCCTTGTCGACGCTGCCGCCGGGAAACACCAGCGCGCCGGAGTTAAAGTCGATCTCATAATGGCGCACCATCATGAAGACCTCGATTTCGCCTTTTGTCACGGCGCTGTCGC
>JBAUUA010001226.1:0-4877 GCA_049582465.1 Bradyrhizobium sp.
CTGCAGCGCGCCGTCGATCAGGCGGTGCAGCCGCGGATCGTCGGGGATGCGCTTGCGCAACAGATCGAGATTGCCCATCACCGCCATCAGGAGATTGTTGAAATCATGTGCGACGCCGCCGGTGAGCTGGCCGATCGTCTCCATCTTCTGCGCCTGCCGCAACTGCTCCTGCGCCTTTTCGCGCGCGGCGACTTCCTTCATCAGGTCGGCGGTGCGCTGCTCGACGCGCTGTTCCAGCGTCGCGGTCAGGTTCGCAAGCGCCGTGCGCTCCGCCGCCAGTTGCGCCAAGAGATTCTCGCGCTCGATCTCGGCGACCTTGCGCGCCGTGATGTCGGAGGACACGCCGACCAGCGATTTGATGCTGCCGTCGGGCCGCCGCACCGCGCGGGCCCGGACATCGACCCAGTGCTGCGATCCGTCCGGCCAGATATTGCGGTATTCGATGCTGTAATCTCCGCCCGTCCTGATAGTCCGCTCCAGCACCTCGCCGCGGCGTGGGCGGTCGTCGGGATGAACCGAGGCCAGCAGATCCTGGTACGAAAACGGCGCGCCCGGCTCGCGTCCGAAAAACCGCTTGCAGGTGTCGGACGCCTCGAGCTCCAGTTCAGGCAGATGCAGTTCGAGCGCGCCGAGATGACCGGCACTCAGCGCGGTCTGCAGCAGGCTTTCGCTCTCGGTGAGATCCTCGAGAATGGCGCGGGTCTGGTACTGGCGGCGACGGCCCCTGACCGCGGAGCCGACGACGCTGACCAGCGTGGTCGGATGGAACGGGCGTTCGATGAAGGTGACGTTGCCGAGCACCTGCGCGAGCCGCACCGCATCGGGATTGCGCTCGGGGCCGCCGCCCTGATGCGTCAACAGCACGATCGGAAGATCCGACCAGGACGGCTGATCGGTCAGCCAGCGCATCAGGCCGCGCAGATCCGCGGTCTTGATCGCCTCATCGGCGATGACAGCCAGACCGGCGCCGCCCTCGACCTCATGCATCAGGCTCGCGAGATCGGCGCAGACATTGGCATAGTAGCCCGCTTCGCTGATCAGCGCCGCGGCCACCGCAGCGTCGCGTCCCGTCGGAGCCAGGATGACGGCACGCTCGGACGACGCGCCCGGTCTCACGCACTTTGCTCCTGCAGCAACGGCTGACCCTCCCCGACATAGACCGGAACGCCGCGCAGGATGCCCTGGAAACCATCGAGCGGCTCGCCGATGGTGAGCCCGCGGTTGTCGATGCGGTATTCGCGAATGGTCGATTCGTGCGTGCCGGTGCGCTTCTTGATGATCGACATCGCGCGCCGCACCGTGCCCAGGGCTTCGAAGTAGCGCAGCAGCACCACGGTGTCGGCGAGATAGGTCACATCGACCGGCGCCTTCATGTCGCCGACCAGCCCATGCTGCGCCACCGTCATGAAGGTCGCGGCACCTCGGCGGTTCAGATATTGCAGCAATTCGTGCATGTGCAGCACCAGTGAATTTTCCTCGGGCATCGCCGCCTGGTAACCGTTGAGGCTGTCGATCACCACGGTCTTGATGCGGTCCTCATCGACCCGCTTGCGAACCACATGGGCGAATTCGCCGGGCGACAATTCCGCGGCGTCCACCTGTTCAATGAAGAGAGTGCCGCCGCGCTGCATCGCCTCGAGATCGATGCCGAGCCCCTTCATGCGCGAGAACAACAGCCCGAGTTCCTCGTCGAACACGAACAGTGCCGCCTTCTCGCCGCGCCTGATCGCGGCGACAATAAACACGATGGCGGCGAGCGACTTGCCGGTGCCGGCGGGACCGAGGATGAGCGTGCTCGATCCGGTCTCGACGCCGCCGCCCAGCAACCGGTCCAGCTCGGCGATGCCGCTCGACATCGTGTGGCGCTTAAAATTGCTGCGATATTCCGATGCCACCAGCCGCGGAAACACGTTGAGTCCGCCGGTCGTGATGGTGACGTCGTGATGGCCGCCGCGAAACTTCACGCCGCGATATTTGATGACGCGGGCGCGCCGCCGCTCCGCGCCGTAGGCCGGCGCCAGTTCCTCCAGCCGCAGCACGCCATGGGCCACGCTGTGCACGGTCTTGTCGGCGACATCGGCGGTCAGGTCGTCGAGCAGCATCACGGTGGTGTTGAACTTGGCGAAGTAATGCTTGATCGCGAGAATCTGCCGCCGGTAGCGCAGCGAGCTTTGCGCCAGCAGCCGGATTTCGGACAAGCTGTCCAGCACCACCCTATCCGGCCTCGAGCGGTCGACGGCCTCGAAGATCTGCTTGGTGGTTTCGCCGAGCTCGAGGTCGGAGGAATAGAGCAGGCTCTGCTGCTGCTCCGAATCCAGCAGGCTTTCCGGCGGCAACAGCTCGAAGACTTCAATACCGTTGTCGAGCGACCAGCCATGCGACGCCGCGCCGTCGCGCAGCTCGCGTTCGGTCTCCGATAGCGTGATGTAGAGGCATTTTTCGCCGGCCTTGGCGCCTTCGAGCAGGAACTGCAGTGCCACGGTGGTCTTGCCGGTGCCGGGCGCGCCTTCCACCAGAAAGACGTGACCACGCGAAAATCCGCCCGACAGAATATTGTCGAGCCCCCAAATGCCTGATTTCGCCTTGGTAGCTATTGGTTCAACCGAATTCATGCGACCCCTCAACCGGGGACGAACGCCATTGGCACCAAACGGTTCCCGGCAAATGGAACTAATTTTGCGGAAAGAATTCGGGCCACATCGCCCGCCAGGCCCTGGCCGCCGGCTGGAAATCCTTCGGGCCGGTCTCGTGGCATTCGGCTTCGGCCGCGGGGAGAACCCAGGGTTGCGCGCTTCTCATGTACATGTGCGCCACCGGAACGAGCCAAGACGTGTCGTCGAGCGTGCCGGCGCGAATGTTGATCGATTGCGGACGCCCAACGCGCTCGCCGTAGATTCGGCCACCGCAGTCGCCGCAGAACCATGACGTAACGTCCGCTCCACTCGGGGACAGGCGACGCCACCCCTTCGGCTCGCCTTGCAGAATATGGAAATCCTCTGCTGCCACGGGCATGTTCAACGCGAACGCGCTGCCAGACGTCCTCTGACAATTCGTGCAATTGCAGGTGTAGAGCAACAGCGGAAACGACGCGATCTCGTAACGGATCGCGCCGCACGGGCAGCCGCCGGTCAGGGGAAGCGAAGGTGGCCGAGAATTCATGGTCAACCCCGATCGAATTCAATCGGGAGACTATCGCGAAAATCGGCGCGCCGCGATGCCGCGTTTGGCGACTGCGTTCACCGCTTCTCGATGACGAGGCTCTGCACGGCGCGGCCGAAATAGCCGCGGGCATCGGCAAGCCGCGCGGTGGCGAGGCCCGCGCCGTCGGGACCGATCAGGGATTCCCCGTCGAGCAGGATCCACTCACCCACAGGCTGGCGCGCGAGACTGACGTTGAGATCGGCGTTGATGAAGGTCCATTGGCGGAAATCCAGCGCGGCCGAAGTGCCGTTGCAGAAATCCGCGGCGACCACCGCGCGCATGGCTTGCGAAACCGAAAAGCCCTCGACCAGCGGCCGGTCGACCCGGTACCAGATCGCGCCCGGGCCGGGCACGCCGAAACGACCGCGCGCGGCGCGCAGCGAGATGCCCGTCACGAACGGGCTGGAGGAGAAGTTCGCGGGCTCGTGCTGCGACTGGTCCGGTCCGGGAAGTTTTACCGGCTGATCCCTGATATCGGCCGGCAGCGACAGCGCCTGCGCCCTGATTTTGAGGATGGTCGCGCCGACCACGAGCACATCCCCGGCGAGCAGCCGGACTGCGCATAGCTGGATCTTGCGGCCCTCCCGCAGCACTTCGCTCTGAAGCGTCAGCGGGGTCAGCGGCACCGGGCGCATCAGATCGATGGTGACGCGCGCGACCTGCATCGGCTGCGGTGTCGGTATCGCCTCGGCGGCCCATGTGACGAGCGCCGCCGGCGCCGAGCCGTGCTGCATGCGGCTGTCCCAGGGGCCGGCGGCGTCGGGGCTCGTGACGACACGATGGCCGTCGACGCGATAAATGGCTTGCATCAAATGGATTTCCGCTTGTCGCTGTCAGCGCTACCCGGATGCCGCGCACTGCGCAAGCGTTGCTCCGGCTGCCTGCGATCGCAGCAGGGAGCGTCAGGGGCTGTCCGGTCGTCAGCTGGCGGCCGCTAGCGACCTTTCAAATCCGTTGGGCACTTCGATATCGACCTCGAGCGTCGATACGTGTTGGCCCCGGTCCATCCTGACGATGACCTTGTCCGGATCGAGCGTAATATGCCGCGAGACCGCGGCGAGGATCTCGGCCCGCAGCACGCCCAGAAGGTCGGGCTGGCCGCGCAGGCCGCGTTCGTGCGCGAGCAGAATCTGCAGCCGCTCCCGTGCGACGGGCGCGGAGGCATCACGGCCAGCGAAGCGCCGCAGCAGATTCATCATGCAGCCCTCCGTCCCAAGAGCCGGTCCATCAAGCCTTTGCGCTCGGCCGGAACCACCATGGGCACGGTTTCGCCCATCAGGCGGCGGGCGGCGTCGACATAGGCGCGGGCCGGCGCGCTGGCGGCGTTGTTCAGGGTGACCGGCGAACCGACATTCGACGCCAGCAGCACCTCCTGGCTCTCGGGAATGATGCCGAGCAGCGGCGTCGCAAGGATCTCGAGGATGTCGTCGATGCTGAGCATCTCGCCCCGCGAGGCGCGGCCGGAATCGTAGCGGGTGATCAGCACATGCTTCTCGACCCGCTCGCCCTTCTCGGCCTTCACGGTCTTGGAATCGAGCATGCCGATGATGCGGTCGGAATCGCGCACCGAGGAGACCTCGGGATTGGTGACCACGACCGCCTCGTCGGCATAGCGCATCGCCAGCGTCGCGCCGCGCTCGATGCCCGCCGGGCTGTCGCAGAGAATCCAGTCGAAC
>JBAUUA010001227.1:0-12594 GCA_049582465.1 Bradyrhizobium sp.
CCTACGTGGACCTCGACTTCTGATTCAATTCCTCGAATTGATCGTTGAGCCCTCCGCGGCGCGGGTGAACTCCCTCTCCCGAAGGGAGAGGGTTGGGGGTTCAGGTCTATCGATGGGCCGTAACCCCTCACCCGAATTGCTTCGCAATTCGACCTCTCCCAAGGGCGAGGTGAAGTCCGCTCGCGACCTTGGCTCAACCCTCTGATCATGCCCTCATGACCCGTCACGTCATCGCCCCGGTGGACGAGCTGCCGCCGGGCACGCGAAAATTCCTCACCATCGATCAGCGCCCGATCGCCGTCTTCAACATCAACGGCGAATTCTTCGGCCTCTTGAACCGCTGTCCGCACCAGGGCGCGGCCTTGTGCGAGGGTCCGCTGATCGGGCTGGCGCAATCCTCCGATCCCGGCGAGATCGAGTATACAAAACTCGGCGAGATCATCCGCTGCCCCTGGCACGGCTGGGAGTTCGATGTCCGCACCGGCCAGTCCTACTGCGACCCCAAGCGGTTTCGCGCCAAGGCCTATCCGGTCAACGTCGAGCCGGGTGCGAACGTGGTGAAGGGCCCGTATGTGGCGGAGACGATCACGGTGTCGGTCGAGAGCGATTACGTGGTGGTGGATTTGTAGGGATTGGCTGCCTTTAGCGAGAGCCCGATTCATAGCCGGTGTCGGCACTTCTGATATTGCCCCAAACCGGACATCCTGCCGACATGGCAAAATCTACGCGATGACCCACTCCGACATGCGTATCGAAGCTAAGCTCTTTTGGGCTGGTAGTGAGGTATGCAATTGCGGCTCTTTCCAGCAGGGACCTGTGACATTAATGCGCCACATGAGATGTGCTTTGGACCTTTAAGGTGCCCGGCATTGCATTCCAGATCGAAATTGTGCGGGAATAATTGGCAATGGTTGCTAAGACGTGAGGGGCGAATGCAACGCGGCGGTTTGAGATCTCAAGACAGCTGCGCGAGTGCGTGGCTGAGAGCCAGCCTCGTCAGCGCTGGTCTGCTTCTGGCCGCCTCCTTTCAAAGCGCCCGCGCCGATGAAAACGGCATTTCGTTCTGGCTTCCGGGTCAGTTTGGCAGCCTTGCGGCCTTGCCGATAACACCGGGATGGTCGCTCGGCACTGTCTACTACCACACCTCTGTCGCGGGCTCGGGCGGGGTCGCGGCGGCGCGGGAGATCTCGATCGGCAAACTTCCAGCGACGGTCAACGTCAGCCTGAACGCCAGCTTGAATGCACAAGCCGATATCCTGATCCTGGCGCCGACCTATACGTTCGGCACGCCGGTGCTGGGTGGACAATTGGCCGTGGGGCTCACCGGAACATTCGCGCGAAGCGCCGTCGGCATCGACGGAACACTGACCACCAACGTTGGCCCGTTTGGCACCACTCGAACCGGCAGTCTCTCCGACACGCTGGTGTCAGTCGGCGATCTCTATCCTGTAATGTCGCTGAAATGGCACAACGGCGTTCACAACTGGATGACCTATGCGACCGGCGACATTCCCGTCGGAGATTACCAACCGACCCGTCTAGCCAACACCGGCATCGGTCACGGCGCCATCGACGGCGGCGGCGGCTACACCTATCTCGATCTGGCCACCGGACAGGAACTCTCCGGCGTTGCCGGGTTCACCTACAACTTCAAGAACCCTGACACGCAGTATCAGAGCGGCATCGATTTCCATTTCGACTGGGGCGCATCCAAATTTCTCTCCAAGCACGCCTTCGTGGGCTTCGTCGGATACGTCTATCAGCAGGTTACTGACGATTCCGGTCAGCACCCCATTCTCGGCGCATTCCGCTCACGCGTCCTGGGCGTCGGCCCGCAATTCGGCTACCTGTTTCCCGTCGGAGACATGCAGGGATACCTGAACGTGAAAGGCTATGGCGAATTTGACGCGGCAAACCGGCCGTCCGGCTGGAATACCTGGGTGACGTTCTCGATCTCGCCCGCGCCACCGACGAGCACGGTCACGCCGACCCGCCACATGGTGGCGAAGTAACGGGATCGCCTATGTCCGACGTCGCGGTCGCGCCGCGGCCTGGATTGGCGAGCCGCGCCAGCGCGAGCAGCGGCGAGAACGGTTGCCATTCAAAGTCGGTGCTGTCGCTTTCATGAACCCGTTGGTTGAGCAATCCGCGCCGGATCAGCGCCGCCAGTGTCCTTGAGCTATCTCAAGAACGATCGCGAGCGGCGTCCTATTCTTTAAAGAGTTAACTCGCGAGGGAACAATGACCAAGGTATTGGGCCTGACAGTATCTCTGATCGTCGTGGCGTGGGTTCTTCTCGCCGCGACAGGCGCGCAGGCCGCGCCTTGCATGGTCGTCACTTTGACCGGTACGAGCGGCCCGCCTCCCTACAACGACCTGGCCGGGCCCGGAACGTTCGTGCGCTACGGTGACGATGCCAACGACTGCAGGTCCGTGCTGATGCAGTTTGATGCCGGGCGCGGAACGCTCATGCGACTGTCGCAAATCGGAGTCCAAGCCGCGCAGCTCAACGCTGTCTTCTTCACACACATCCACTCCGACCACACGGAGGGATTCTCCGATATTGTTCAGATGCGCTGGATATTCGGCGTCCCTCAAGGTCCGAAGCTTGACGTCGTCTGCAGCACGGACGAGAAATCCCAGCTTGGCTTCACTGTGAGCTGCAGCAAACTTGTTGCCCATATTGACGACGCCTATGAACAGTCGGGTGAAACCGCCTACCGGGCCGCCGAGATGAAGGGTCTCGTCGATGCGGCCGGACCGGTTGCGGCGATGAATGTCGTCACGTTCGATCCCAAGGACGACGCTCAAGTCGTGTGGACGTCAGGTGAGGTGAAGGTCAGCGCGATCCGGACGACCCACATCCCGGGTTCTGCGGCCTATCGTGTCGACACGCCGGCCGGCAGCGTGGTAATTGGCGGCGACGCATCCAACGACGTGCAGGCCCCCCCGCGCAAGACCTCGACGTCAGACCAGGTCGAGAAACTGGCCAAGGGTGCTGATATCATCGTACATACGACCATCCATCCCGTGCTGTCGCCGGAAAGAGGCAGCGGTGCGCCGCCTCCGGTCTACTACCGCCAGAGCAATGCGACCGATCTCGGCGCCATGGCTCAACGCGATGGGGTCAAGTACCTCATGCTCACCCACCTTGCGCCGTCGCTCGGTGCCCCTACGCAGGGGACTGTGAAGGTCCCAGGTGGCCCGTTGACGGAGCAGGACTACAGGAAGGCAGCCCAGGATGGCGGCTATACCGGCAACATCGTCGTGGGCACCGATCTCGCCAGCGTGAGGTTGCCAGCGAAATGAGGAGCAAGACACTTACGTCGCCCGTTGGCACATTCTGCCAGATTTTGCAGACACAAGAGCGCGAAGTAAGCCGTAAAGCCATTGCGCAGGGAATGCCGGAGTGCCTCCGCTGAACCTGTATGCTCGTGTGCGTTTTCTTTCGCACATCTTTGCACACGAGACCGCGGGTGCAGCGCGCATCCGGCATTCCCTGCTCCCTCCTTTTCGGAGGGACAACGAGACGCAAAGCTCGGGCAAGATCGTGCCGCGAGAATGCGGACGCATATCTGCTGTTTGAAATTCGGATCGGAAACTATCGTCGTCCCGGCCTTGAGCCGGGACCCATACGCCGCGGCGGTCATTGTTGAGCGCGCTGGTGGACGGCTTTCTCTCAACAACTCGGGCCGGTGGCTATGGGTCCCGGCTCAAGGCCGGGACGACGAGTGGAGACGGTCGACGGGCCAACTGCTACTCCGTTGGCGCGCCGCCCGCCATCATCCGCCGCTCCCGGGCGTAACGCACCAGCGCAACGTAGCGATAAAGCCCGTGCACGAACTTGCCGTAAGGCATGGTGATGAACAGCGCGAACACGAAGCCGAGATGCAGCGCCAGCAGCGGCCCCATCGCCGGCGTATCGCGCAGCGGCAACAGCGCCATGCCGGTGAGGCCGGTCAGGAACAGCATGACGATGAACGCGACATCCATGCCGGTGCGCTTCTCGTCGACCAGCGCCGGATCGCGTTTGAATTTCTCCGCCAGCAAACCCGCGGGCCCGATCAGGAGCCCGATGCCGCCGAGCGTGCCCAGCACCACCGGCAGATCCCACCACGCATAGGGCGCCTCGCGCGCCAGCAGATAGTGATAGAGCGTGGCGACGCAGGTCGCCGCGAAGCAAAGCCCAAATCCGTAGAACGTCAGGTGGTGATAGATCCTGCGGTGGTCGGTCGGGCGCTCGTCCTCGTTGAAGCAGCCGACGCCGCCGCCGTCGAGATAGCGCAGCTCGCCCGCGTCCCTCATCGCCTGCCACAGCGAGCCGGGATCGGCGAGCATGCCCACGGGCTCGCCGATGTCGCGCCAGAACGCGCGCACGCCCATCACCAGCGCCACGATCGCATAGAGGAATACTGCACCGAACAGAGCCGCCATCGCATTGTGCGGCATCAGCGCGTAGAACGCACCGGGACCGGTATGGATGCCGAGCAATACCTGCCGGTCGATGAAAGCCGCGAAGCCGAAGATGAACGCGGCCACGCTCAAGGCCGCGATGATGCTGATCGCAAGGCCGTTGCGGGCGAACAGGCCCGAAAACGCGCGCGGCCAGGCATAGGCGGCCCAGGATTCGGCGCGCGCGGCAGCCAGATTCTTCGGTACATTGACGTTGTATTCGTGCGGCGGCGAGAACTGGCAGTCGGTGTAGCAGGCGCCGCAGGCGTGGCAGAGATTGGCGAAGTAATTGAGGTCGCCGTCGGAAAACGCGCGGCGCATTTCCATCGCCGGGAATACCGCGCAAAGGCCCTCGCAATAGCGGCAGGAATTGCAGACCGTCATCAGGCGGTCGGCTTCCTCGAGCGTCTTAGTTCCGTGCATGTTGCGCCGCTTCCCGTCCCGCGATCCGTCCGAACACGCTGCCGATGGTCATGCCGATGCCGGCCGCGTAGCCCTTGCCGAGCACGTTGCCCGCCATGATCTCGCCGGCGGCGAACATGTTGGCGGCGGGCCTGCCGTCCTTCATCAGCATGCGCGCCTGTCTGTTCACGCGGGTGCCGAGATAGGTGAAGGTGATGCCCGGCCGCACCGGATAGGCATAATAGGGCGGCGTCTCGATCCGCCGCGCCCAATGCGTCTTCGGCGGCATCAGCCCTTCGGTGCGGCAGTCGTCGAGGATGGTGTGATCGAAGGTGCCGGGCCGCACCGCCGCGTTGAAGTCGGCGACGGTTTTTTCCAGCACGGCCGCGTCGAGCTCGAACTTGCCGGCCAGCTCGGAGATGCTGTCGGCCCTGATCGGCGGAAACAGCGTCGGCATGAAACTGGTGAGAACACTGGAGTCGAACACGATATAGGCGATCTGGTTGGGCTGGGCGGCGACCAGGCGGCCCCAGATCGCGTAGCGCTTCGGCCAGATGTCCTCGCCTTCGTCGTAGAAGCGCAAGGCCTTGTTGTTGACGACGATGCCGAACACCACGGAATCATGTCGGGTGATGATGCCGCCGTCGAATTTCGGCGCGCGGGCGTCGATTGCGACCGCGTGGCACTGGGTGGGATCGCCGACCTCCTGCACGCCGTTGGCGAGCAGCATCTTCAGGACCGAGCCGCGATTATACGGCGTGCCGCGGATCAGGAAATTGTCGGCGGCCTCGCCCCAATATTGCTTCAGCCATTCGATGTTGGCCTCGAAGCCGCCGGCGGCCGCGACCAGGGTCGCGGCGCTCACCTTGGCGCGGCCGTCGCCCTGCTTCAGTGAAGCGGAGAGGAACATGCCGTTGTCGATCTCGAGGTCGAGCACTTCGGCGTCATAGCGAATCACGACGCCGAGCTGTTCGGCGGTGAGGTAGAGCGCGTTCAGCATCGCCCGGCCGCCGCCGAGGAAGAACGAATTGGTGCGCCCGAGGCTGAGCGTGCCGCCCAGCGACGGCTGCCAGCGCACGCCCTGCTTGACGATCCAGTGCAGGATGTCCTTGGACTCCGCGATCATGTGGCGCGCCAGTTCCTCGTCGGTCTGGCCGCCGGTGACGCGCAGCAGGTCTTCCCAGAATTCCGCTTCCGTATAGGGCCCGGTGAGGATGTCGGTGGCCGCATCATGGGCACAGCGCATGTTGCGGGTATGGCGGGTATTGCCGCCCCGATAGAATTTCGGGGCGCCTTCCAGCACCAATACGGACGCGCCCAGCCGCCGCGCGCTGATCGCGGCGCACAGCGCGGCGTTGCCGCCGCCTATCACCAGCACATCGTATTTACGGACTAAGTCGGCCATGCGCTCTTGTTATCGTTGTTTGCATGGAAATCAAACCGGGCCGGGCGAGGCCCCGGCCGGCGGCCTTGAGTGTCACGCGGCAACGGCCTCGCGGGTCTTGATGGTCCGGCCGCCGCGATAGACCGTGGTCGCTGCGATGATGCCGAGCGCGGCGGCGAACATCAACCAATAGCCGGGAGAGGCCTTGTCGCCGGTCGCCTGGATCAACCAGGTCGAGGCAAACGGCGTGAAGGTGCCGAACAGCGCCGCGGCGAGCGCAAAGGCGAGCGAGAAACAGGTGGTGCGGACATACGCCGGCACGATCTCGACCAGGCAGCCCAGCATGGTGCCGCTGTAGACGCCGAAATAGAACGAGAACATCATCTCCACCGCCAGCATCTTGCCGAAGGTCGGCTCGGCCACCAGCCAGTGCAGTGCGGGATAGGCGGTCACCAGCGAAAGGCCCGCGATCGTCAGCAACACTGGCTTGCGACCGACCCGGTCCGAGACCGCGCCGCCGACCGGGTTCCAGATGAAGTTGGTGACGGCCACCAGCAGCGTAACGAGCAGGGCGTCGTGGCTGGTGAGCTTCAGCACGGTCTTGCCGAAGGTCGGCGTATAGACGGTGACGAAGTAGAAGGTCGTGGTGGTCAATATCGCGATCATCATCCCGAGGATGACAATGCGCCAGTTCGCCATCGCGGAAGCAAATACTTCGCTTGCGGTCGGATGCTTCTTCATGGCGAGGAATTCCGGCGTTTCTTCCAGCGTCCGTCGCAGCACGAAGATGAAGGGAATAATCAAGCAGCCGATGAAGAAGGGAATTCGCCAGCCCCATGCGGCGACGGTCGCCGCCGGCATCATTTCGCTCAGCGCATATCCGATGATGGCCGCGACGAAGATCGCAACCTGCTGGCTCGACGACTGGAACGACGTGTAGAAGCCGCGGTTGCCGGGGGTCGAAATTTCCGAGAGATAGACCGAGACGCCGCCGAGCTCGACGCCGGCGGAAAAGCCCTGCAGCAGGCGGCCGATCAGCACGATGACCGGTGCGGCAACGCCGATCGTCGCATAGCTCGGGCAGAAGGCGATCACCACGGTGCCGATCGCCATGATACCGAGCGTGACGATCAAGCCCTGACGCCGGCCGATCCGGTCGATATAGGCGCCGAGCACGACCGCGCCGACCGGGCGCATCAGCGCGCCGAGCCAGAATACGCCGAAAGTGTTCAAGAGCGCCGCGGTTTCGTTCTCGGAAGGGAAAAAGGCCTTGGCGATGGCGGCGGCATAAAAGCCGAACAGGAAGAAATCGAACTGCTCGAGGAAATTGCCGCTGGTGGCGCGCAGAATGGCGCCGATGCGGGACTTGATCTGCGGCGGCTGTGACACGGACGTTTGCGACATGGCGAGTTCTCCCCGTTGCGATTAGCCTGTTCGGAAAGACTTCTCGTCAGCCGACAGCACTTTGCTTGATGCGGCAATCTGCCACGTCCGGGCGGCCCGACCAACCCGGAAAACGCCAGTGGAGCCGGTTTTTGGCGCGGATCTGGACTGCCTTTCAGGCCTTGCCCTGACCTGAGGTTTTCAGCCATTGCCGGAACGCCCGCAGCTTCGGCGGATCTGCCCGCGTTTCCGGCGAGACCAGATAGAAGCCGGCGTCGGCCGGCAGCGCGATCTTGAAGGGAACCACGAGCCGCCCCTTGGCGATATCGGCTTCGACATAGGAGGTCCGGCCCATGGCCACTCCGATGCCGTCGATCGCCGCCTGTACGGTCATGAAAATCAGGTCAAAGCTCAGTCCGGGCTGCTTTGAGATATTCGCCGGCAGGCCTGCAGCGGTGAGCCATAGCCGCCAGTCGTCGTCATAGCCGCCGCTGCTGTGCAGCAAGGTGTGGTTGGCGAGGTCTTCCGGGCAGCGCAGCGGCTTGTCGCCATTGGCCAGCGCCGGGCTGCATACCGGAAACAATTCGTCGGCCATCAGCCAGTCGGCGCGCAGGCCGGCCCAGTGGCCGCGGCCGTAGCGTATCGCGGCATCGACGTCGCCGCTGCGGAAATCGACCAGGCTGGTCGAGGTGGTGATGCGCACGTCGATGCCGGGATGCGCCTCCTGGAAAGCGGAAAGCCGCGGCAACAGCCATTTGGCGGCGAGCGAGGCCAGCGTCGAGACGGTCAGCACATGGTCGTCGTCCCGGCGCTTGAGCCGGTCGGTGGCGAGCCGGAGATCGTTGAAGGCGGCGCGGACGCCGGGGAGGTATTCCCTGGCTTCCGGGGTCAGCGCCAATGCGCGGTTCTGCCGGACGAACAGCTGGATTCCGAGTTCCTCCTCCAGCCGCCGAATCTGATGGCTGATCGCCGTCTGCGTGACGTTCAGCTCGGACGCCGCGTTGGTGAAGCTCAAATGGCGGGCGGCGGCCTCGAAGGCCCGCAAGCCGTTGAGGGAGGGCAGTCGCGCCGTCATCGGTTGATCCAATTCATGAGCTTATCTCATGTGAAGCCGGACAACATGTCGTTTGTCGAAAGCCCTGAATGCACAGATATTGAGGCCAACAGCTTAGCTTTAGGAGGACATCATGTCCATCTATTCACATCAATCGATGACAAATCATCATGGTTCGGGGCTTTTTGGACAGCTCGGCGAGACGTTCCAGGTCTGGCGCGACCGCGCGCGCCAGCGCCGGGAATTGACCCATTGGACCGATCGCGACCTGCACGATGTCGGCCTGTCCTGGAGCGACATCGTTCGCGAAGCCGAAAAGCCGTTCTGGCGGGCCTGAAGGCCGCCCCGGCCGGCGCCGCCTCCTTGAGGGGGACGCCGGCCATCGTCCTTTCCGCAATCGACGGGAGCCTGCCATGACTGCGTTTCGTCTCGATGACCTCCGGCAACACTCGGATGTGCTGCGGTTGCGCAGCGGCAAGTCGGTGACGGTGCGATTCATCGAGCCCGGCGATGCCGAGGCGCTGCAGGCCTATTTCCGGTCGCTCACGACCCGCTCCCGCTATAACCGTTTCCTCGGCGCCATGAGCGAGTTGCCCCACAACCTGCTTGAGGATTTCGTCCATGTCGGCGAGGACGACCGCTTCAGTGTGATCGCGACCATGATGATCGACGGTCATGAGACCATCGTCGGCGAAGCCCGCTACGCCTTCGACCCCAGCAATGACAGTTTCGAGTTCGGCCTGTCGATCGACGACCGCTGGCAGGGCCAGGGCGTCGGTTCGGCCCTGCTGAGCAATCTGGAATGCCGCGCCGCCGCGTTCGGTGCCACGCGCCTGTTCGGCGACACCCTGCGCTCCAACGCCGTCATGATCG
Source organism: Bradyrhizobium sp. (assembly GCA_049582465.1). Taxonomy (GTDB): domain Bacteria; phylum Pseudomonadota; class Alphaproteobacteria; order Rhizobiales; family Xanthobacteraceae; genus Bradyrhizobium. Next base: position 9,549 of record JBAUUA010001227.1, read on the forward strand.
GGCTCGCCCGCAAATCCGGCTTTGCCTTCACCAACAATCCCGACGACTGGAAGCTGGTGCGGTTCCAAAAGCACAGCGATCTCGCGCCGAAGGACATCCCCTGCGCCAGTTGGCGCATCGCGGCGGAACAGATCTCGCTGCAGGCGGCCTTGGCGAGCTGAATCGCAGGGTGGGCAAAGCGAAGCGTGCCCACCCTGCAGGCTACCGCCTCACTTCCCCGAAAACACCGCTTTGCGCTTCTCGATGAACGCCTGCACCGCCTCGCGGTGATCCGCCGTCATGGTGGTGCGGATCAGGCGCTCGGCTTCGTGGTCGCGCGCGGTGGAGAAATCGAACAGCAGGGCTTCGTCGAGATTGTCCTTCATGTAACGCAGCGCGATGGTCGGCCCTTCCGCCATCGACCTTGCCAGCGTGAACGCCTCGTCCTGGAGCTTGGCGTCCGGCACCACGCGGTTGACGAGGCCGATCGTCTCGCATCTGGCGGCGTCGACCTTGTCGGAGGTGAACATCAGTTCGCGCGCCCGCGCGGTGCCGACCAGCCGGGTCAACAGCCAGGCGATGCCATAGTCGCCGGAGAGGCCCACCCGCAGATAACCGGTGGAGGCGAACGCCGATTGCGCCGCGATGCGGATGTCGCAGGCCATGGCGATCGCCAGGCCCGCGCCGACCGCGGGGCCGGGCAGGGCGGCGATGGTCGGCTTGCGCACCGAGATCAGCGCGCCGGTCAAGAGGCGCTGGCGTTCCTGCAGGTCGGCGACCTTCTCGTCATAGGACATTTCCAGCTTCTTCTTGTCGCGATGCGCGCCCATGCCCTTGACGTTGCCGCCGGCGCAGAAGGCGGCGCCGGCCCCGGTGATCAGGAGCGCGCCGACATCCGGATTCTCGCCGCAGGCCTTGATCATGCTGCGCAGCGCCGGCGTCAGATCGTCGGATAGCGCGTTGCGGACCTCGGGACGGTTCAGCGTGATAACAGCGACGCGGTCACGGATGACGCAGAGCAGTTCACTGGTGCCGGTATCGATAGTGATTTCGCTGGTCATGTTTTCTCCCTGAGCGTCATTCCGGGGCTGATGCTGGCGCACCATCCCGGAATGACGGTAATAGCTAAAATTTCTCCACCCAGGGCCGCAATTCCAGTTCCCAGGTCCAGGCGCTGCGCGGCTGTTGCAGCACGTTCCAGTAGCTGAGCGCAATGGCGTCGGGGTCGAGCATCGAATCCGGGCGGTCGGCAGGTTCCGTGCGCGCGGCGCTGCGGATGCCGCCGTCGATGACGAAATGCGCAACGTGGATTCCCTGCGGCGACAATTCGCGCGCCATGCTCTGCGCCAGCCCGCGCAGCGCGAACTTGCCCATCGCGAATGGCGCCGATTGCGGATAGCCCTTGACGCTGGCGGAAGCGCCTGTGAACAGGATCGCGCCATGCCTGTTGGGCAGCATGCGCTTGGCGGCTTGCTGCGCCACCAGGAAGCCGCCGAACGCGCTGACCGCGATCGCCTGGGCGACATCCGCGGGCACCAGGTCGGTGAAGACGCCGCGCGCTCGCCCGCTGGCGTTATAGACCACGAGATCGGGCACGCCGATCTCGCGCTCGACCAGGCCGAACAGGCGCTCGACCTCGTCGGCGTCGGTGGCGTTGCAGGCAAAGGCGCGGGCGCCGGTCTCGGCGCAGAGCGCGCCGAGCTTTTCGATCTGGCGCGCGGCGAGCGCGACGCGGATATTCTGCTTGGCCAACAGGCGCGCCAGCGAGGCGCTCAGCCCTTCGCCGGCGCCGACGATCAGGGCGATCTTGTATTTTGGGATTTCCATGAGCCTCTTCCTTTCCTGGCGTTTTCAGCCGCGCAACCCGGCGAGGCAGCCGGCTTCCTGCAGCACCGGATCGAGCGCGGCCTTGTCGGCAACATCCGCATATTTTGCGCGTAACATGGCGAGCGAGCGGGCGTGATATTTCTGCGGCTTCTGGGTCCAGACCTTGTCGCCGAGTGTGACGCTGAATTCCTCCCTGGCCTCGGCAAGCGCCTTCTCGTTGGCGCAGGTCCAGGGCATGAATTGCGCCCCGATTTGTTTCTGAAGGATCGGCATCAGCGTCGGCGCCAGCGAAGGCCAGGCCTCGAACGCGCCTTCTGCCCTCGGCCACAGCATCCGATGCACCCAGTCCAGCACATGCGGTGCGCTGCCGCCGATCAGCCCGCCCGCGGTCGGGTCGGTCCACATTTCGTAGATCTGTCCCCACAGGCCAAAGTCGCCATAGGCCGGCCTCGCGCCGAATAGATAGGGCCGCGTCGCCAGATGCGCATCCAGCAGCGCCAGCATGTTGACAAAACCGGCCTCGATCTGCGGCGCGGTCACGGCGTTGGAACCGACGAACCACACCCGATCGACCATGCGGGCGCGGACCTGGCCCGCAAACGCCGTGTGCTTCTCCTCGTCGGCCGCGGGGCCGCGCATCCGCGCGATGCGCCCCGCAGAGGAGATCTGGTCGACATCGCGGGCCCAGCGATAGTGGAACATCCATTTGTTGCCCCACTCGTCGCCGAATTCCTCTGTTAGTGCCGAGATGAAGCGCGCGACGGGGTCGGCGGGGTGGATCGAGGGCTCTGGAAAAAGCTTCTCCATCGCGTCGATGATCGGGGTGGAATCCTGGATGCCAGTGCCCTCGGGCGTCACCACCAGCGGAATGATCGGCATCCTGGCGTATTTCTCGAATTCGGCCTGGCTTTCCGCATTGCGCAAAATCCATTGATGCGGGATGGCTTTGTAGCGAAAATAGGAGCGCACCTTGACCGAGTAGGGCGACATCTCGGCGCCGATGATGCGATAAACCTCCGCCATGGGGCATTCCTCTATTTTATGACGGCTTTATCGCCTGCGTGGCCTGGAATGATCTATATCATCTAAAACATACAACTAGAACACGGGGCGCGGAACGAACAAGAGATGCAAATGCCAGAGCTGGCCAGACAAAGTGATGTGACTAGCCCCGCCGATCGGCCGGGACTGCTCGCGCCGGATACTTCGGGGATGAATTTCTACCGCGCCGATCCGGCGC
>JBAUUA010001228.1:0-2128 GCA_049582465.1 Bradyrhizobium sp.
GGGATTCCGCTAAGCGCAGTCATTCCGGGGCACGCCAATGGCGTGAACCCGGAATCCCGAGATTTTGTGACTTGGACGGGATTCCGGGTTCGATGCTTCGCATCGCCCCGGAATGACGAAAAAAATATGCATCACGTCAGAACTTCACCTGCGGCGCCGCCTCGACTTCGGTCCTGGAGGCGCCGAGGTCGAAGAAATCCTTGCGCGTGAAGCCGAACATGCCGGCGAACAGGGCTGCCGGCATCTGCTGGATGCCGGTGTTGTATTCCTGGACCGCGTTGTTGAAGAAGCGGCGGCTGGCGGCGATCTTGTTCTCGAGGTCGGACAATTCGCTCGCCAGTTGCTGGAAGTTGGCGTTGGCCTTGAGGTCCGGATAGGCTTCCGACAGCGCGATCAGCCGGCCGAGCGCGCCGCTCAGCTGGTTTTCGGCCGCCGATACCTGCGCCGGCCCCTGTGCCGACATCGCGGAGTTGCGCGCCTTGATCACCTCGTCGAGCGTGCCGCGCTCGTGCGCGGCGTAACCCTTCACGGTCTCCACCAGGTTTGGAATCAAATCGTGGCGCTGCTTGAGCTGCACGTCGATGTCGGCGAAGGCCTGGCCGACCCGCTGGCTGAGCGTGACGAGGCGGTTATAGGCGCCGACCGCGAAGAGGACGAGAATGACGAGGATGCCGAGTACGATCCAGCCCGATGACATGACGAACAACTCCTGATGAGACCGTGCGCAACCTAGAGCAAAGATCGGCGCGCGTCAGCGGCCCCCGATATGGGGGCTGCCCGGGTTGGTCGCTACGGGAGCTCTGGAAGTTCAACGATCTTCACCGCGCCGTGGTGCAGCGCGGCGAAGGCGAGACGTGTTTTGGAGCAAAGGCGGATATGGCGGGACCTGCTACTGGCGCGATCCAGTCGCGATCGACCCATATATGACATTCAGAGGTGCGCGACCGGACGCACCTCGCCCACATTCAGCGTAGCAATCTGACGGTAACCCTGATCGTCGCCGTGGGCGGCGAACCCTCCGTACTGGCGGCAAAGGCCGCGACCCGGACCCACCCCGTTATGGTCTTTCGGGACCGCGGTTAACCGACTGGGCACCAAAACACCGTAGGATCAGGCCGGTCACGGAAAACACCCGCAGGGCTGGCCTTGAAATCGTCGGAAGGAAAATATTTCGCAAAGCTCGATCATGTCAGGGCGTTTGCGGCCTATCTCGTGTTCGTCTGGCATTTCACACACCTGACGGCGCAGTTTCCCGTTCCTAACGCGGCCTCGCCTTACTTTCCTTTTGCGCTGCTTGATGAAGGGCACACGGGCGTCGCGCTATTCATGACACTCAGCGGATATCTGTTTGCGAAACTGGTTGGCCGGGAGCAAATCGTTTACTCCCATTTTCTGTGGAGTCGATTGGTCCGGTTGGCGCCGCTGCTTATCGTGGTAACGGCTGCCTGGTACATCTATGGCCGCTTTGGTGGCCCGCCGGTCACCATCGGCGACATCGTTGGCGCTCTGATTTTTCCAACGTTGCCGAACGGAGGCTGGTCCATCACCGTCGAAGCGCACTTCTATCTGATCTTCCCGATATTGCTATTGCTAGTGCGCAGGTTCGGTCCCAGTGCGCTGCTGGCGGCTTTGATGGCTGCGGTGCTGTACCGGCTCGTGCTCTGGATCAGAGACGGGGAAGTTCAGACTCTGGCCTATTGGACCATCATCGGCCGCATCGATCAGTTTTTGCTCGGCATGTTTTTCTGCTTCATGCCGTTCAACGCCAGGCAGCGTGCCTGGATCGCCGGCATCGCCGGGGTCTCGTTTCTGGTGTTCTGGCAATTGTTCGACGACGCCGGCGGGTATTACGGGTCCACCCTATCGCACAATCCGGTCTGGATCATCATTCCAACGATGGAAGCCCTGGCTTACGCGTCATTCATCCGATGGTACGATGACTCCGAAACGAAGCTTCCTGCCAGGTTAGGCTCCGTTCTGGCAGTGATTGGCGAGTGGTCCTATTCGATCTATCTGCTGCACTTCTTCTTCCGGGAGGCGATGATCGGGCTGGTCGGCGATCGGGTCGGAAGCGCCGACAATTTTTGGTGGGCCTTGCCCTTTGCGACCGTCTGTTTCCTGGTTTTCC
>JBAUUA010001229.1:0-1832 GCA_049582465.1 Bradyrhizobium sp.
GTGACTGCGTCGCCGTTGGGCCGAGCTACGGGAGGGTTTGGGGCTGGTTTCGCGGGATAATTTATCGTGATGCCTGAAACTTTTTGTGGGGGTTTCCGTGTGGCTGATCCGCCAACCGGCGTCGTCCCTGCGAAAGCAGGGACCCATAACCACCGGCCTGCGTTGGTGCATAAGCCGTCTGCCAGTGTGCCCAAACGAAGGGCCGCGGCGTATGGGTCCCCGCGTGCGCGGGGACGACTCGGCGCGATTAATCCCGATTGTTCGGCGTCTGCACAAAGCCCCTGTTCCAGGTCGGGCTGATCAGGATCTCGTTGACGCAGACCCGCGGCGGCATGCTGGCGACGAAGGCGATGGTGCGGCCGCAGTCTTCGGGCTGCAGCATCCGCGCCTGCTCCTCTTCCGACGGCACCACCGGCCGCAATTTCAGGATCGGGGTGGCAACCTCGCCGGGCGACAGGCAGCAGGCGCGCAGGCCGTTGACGCATTCGTCCATGTTGAAGGAATGGGTCAGCGCCAGCACCGCATGCTTGGTGGTGGTGTAGGCCGGGCCCGGCATTTTCGAAACATGGCGGCCGGCCCATGATGCGACATTGATGATGCAGCCGTCCTTCTGCTTGCGCATCGCCGGCAGCACCGCGCGCATGCAGTACAGGACGCCGTTGAGATTGATATCGACGAGCTTGTTCCAGCCTTCCAGCTCCATGTCGGCCCAGCTGCGTTTCGGTACGTTGATGCCGGCGCTGTTGACCAGGAGATCGATGCGGCCATGTTTGGCGACAATCTGCTCGGCGGCCTTGTTGACCTCGGCGGCGACGCTGACATCCAGCGGGATCGCCTCGGCCTTGCCGCCATTCTTCGTGATTTTCGCTACCACGGCATCCAGCGCGTCTTTCCGCCGCCCCGAAACCACCACCGTCCAGCCGTCCGCGGCCAAAGCCTCCGCCCCGGCCTCGCCGATCCCGCTGCCGCCGCCGGTCACCCAGGCCACGCGTTTCCCGTTGTTTGACATGCAAACTGTCTCCGTTGCTTTGTGAAGGGCGTTTTTGCTATTGAACTGTCACATTGTCGCGGCCAAACGGCCGCGTCCGCCCTCCCCGCAATGATGCATGAACGCGCCCCGGAAAACCATCATGAACGCCAACCTGTTTTCCCGCTTGTTCGACGGCCTCGATGATCCGGCCAGGCTCGCGATCGAAATGCCCGACGGCCAGCGCATCAGCTATGGCGAACTGATCGCCCGCGTTGGGCAGATGGCCAACGTCCTGGTTGCCCGCGGCGTCAAGACCGGTGACCGTGTCGCCGCCCAGACCGAAAAATCGGTGCCGGGCCTCGTGCTCTATCTCGCCACCGTGCGCGCCGGCGCGGTGTATCTGCCGCTCAACACCGCCTATACGCTCAACGAACTCGAATATTTCATCGGCGATGCCGAGCCGTCGCTGGTGGTGTGCGATCCCTCGAAGGCCGAAGGCCTCGGAAAACTCGCCGCCAAAGTCCGCGCCCGGGGCGAGACGCTGGGGGCCGACGGCAAGGGATCGCTGACCGATGCCGCCGCGACGGCAAAGCCCGAATTCAAGACGGTGGCGCGCGCCAACGACGATCTCGCCGCGATCCTCTACACCTCGGGCACCACGGGACGTTCCAAGGGCGCGATGCTCAGCCACGATAATCTCGCGTCGAATTCGCTGTCGCTGGTCGACTACTGGCGCTTCACCGACAAGGACGTGCTGATCCACGCGCTGCCGATCTATCACACCCATGGGCTATTCGTGGCGAGCAACGTCACGCTGTTCGCCCGCGCCTCGATGATCTTCCTGCCGAAATTCGATCCCGAA
>JBAUUA010001230.1:0-5095 GCA_049582465.1 Bradyrhizobium sp.
CCTCCAACAACAGCGAATCTCGCCCTCAAAGGAATCACGAACCGCCTAAATCTGGAATCCAAAATCGCAAGAAAACCGAAACCCACCCCCGACTTTCTTGCAAAATCCAATACTTGCCCAGCTCAAATTACAGCGATGCATCAATCGCTTCCGAATTCTTCACGGGCGACTAGTTGTGCCCTGCAACATATTAAGCTGGGTATGTCAGCGCCTCGGCGGTGCCGGTTGATCGCCTTCTTAACGCCCGATGCGCGCGAACATCGTTGGAACTCCCAGCGTCGTGATCAGAATTAGAGCCGCCATCGCCAGCCCGGTCAGAGAACCGCTCACGCCGGCGGGTCGGCACCGTCAGCGATGAACCGAAACTTCTCGCAATTCTTCATTTCGCCCAGCGTGACCATCACGGCGTTTCTTTTTACCGCGTCGAGTTCGGTGAAAAAAAGGTTCACGCGATCGGACAGCACGTTGACGACGCGCGCGCGGCACCACTCACCGTCGCGAAGAACTCCCAAAGCTGATCCCGTTTGACTTTTTGCACGGCATCCTCCGGTCGCTGGAGCGATACCCGTTCACGCCGGGCGGGCCTTACTTCGGTGGGTGCAAATCGCCCTGAAGCCAGCGTCCAAGACCCTTGGACCTCATAGGGTCTTGATACGCGGCAAGGATCTGAACTACTTGATTGCAGGCAGCGCATTCAAACGTATGCAGGTCGACGCCCCGGGCGCGTGCTGGCTCGATGCTGACGAGCATCATCTGGGCCTCGCACCTAGGACAGGCGGGGCGCTCAATTGCAGCTAACGGAATGACGGACGACAGGCGTTGAGATTGGGGCATGATGCATGCCTCCCTCGAATAGGCAGGAGCGCAACGCTCTCTGTCACCGGCAATGCCTAGAAGGCGGAGGGTGATTGTCTAAGTATGCGCTACAGGGATATCAAACGCGAATTAATTCGCGGGCATATGGAAGGAAAGCAGGCACCAGCCGGTACTCCGGGGCCGCCGGTTCACGCCGGCGGCATTCAACGGGGCGTTGCGCCGAAGACGGTCTAGCGTCAGACTGGGCTTATGACCGCCATCGTCTATCTCGGCGAAATGTTGGTAGCGTCCTTGCTCGCATTCGTCCTGCTAGCAATTTCGCAGCTCCGAATCAGTTCTGACGCTGTGCTTTTCGCGGGTGGTGTCGTTGCGTTGAGCCTTGCGGAATATCTCGTGCATCGCTTTGTGTTGCATGGTTTCGCACCAATCGAACATCGGCTGCATCATGCCAATCCCGACGGCGCGATCCTCACAATTTTTTGGCAAATATGGATTTGTTTTGCCCTGGTCTATTTGATCGCGGGCGGTGCTTTCGTTGCGGGCGCGTTAGTTGCCTATGCCTGGTATTTGTTCGTGCATCACTGCGCGCATCACGGTCCCGAGAAATTGCCTTTACCACTGCTCAAGCATCACCAGAGCCATCACAGATTTGCGTCCCGAAACTACGGCGTCAGCACCACACTTTGGGACCACGTATTCGGGACGATGCTGCGCTGATAATTTGGGGTCACCGACTGGTCATCAGACAGCCCGCCCGTTCACGCCGGCGGGCGTTTCTTTGGTCGTTGCGGCACAGCGCGGCGACTCCTTGATCTGGTGGCTTTCGTTCCAACGTTCTTCGGCTTGTCTGACGCAACCGCCTCCTATGGTCAGTTGGTGGCCGCAGCGGCGGCACCTGAAGCGGATCTCCCGTTGACCGAGCCAATTCGGGACGGCGACAACCTCCGCATCGCTCGGCGCGCTACGAACCGCGATTTGCACTCCACGGCCTTTCGCCAAACGAAACTCTATAACGGTCAAACGTTATCGGATCTAACTCCGCCAGTATGTCGATATGCCGCAGTAAATTACCGGGAAGCTCAAAGACCAGGTCAAATCGCGGCACTAGTCTTTTTCCTTGCTCGAATAGCCTGCGCAACGCGAACTGAGGCCGTCGCAGGCAACCGTAGCGGCATAATCCTATCCTCTGACTAGGACGCCTCAGTTGACGGCCTTCTTCATTGCCAACGCAGGAATTGCTTCAAAAATTGGCGGCGACTAGATCATAGGAACCTCTGCTTCCGCGAACATATACCTTGGCTGCGACGGCACATATCAGATCACGGTTGGAATCGAACGCATTCAAAAAGCCCGACTCGTCGGGGCGGGCATCGGGTTGAATTCTCGTCAATGCATCTTCGTTTATAAAAAATGATGCCTCTATAGCGCTATCGTATCCCCAAAATCGCACGGCACGCCGCGTTTGGTCATACGAACGACTATGATTTGGAAAGTCAATCACTTGGTCGAGACCGATTAAGTTGCCGTCGGTCCAGACCGCTCTTACCGGGACTGGAATTAGCGAACCGTCATTGTTGAATGCGCATTGCAACGTTGTCGCGGTCGTAGCAAGGCCGCGGATTTGTCTTTGCGAATTAATGCGTTCAGCCCACTGCCGTTCAACGCGGCGGTGGATGCTCAATGGATATACGGCGCTCATTAGGTCAACCTCGCTGACGCGCTACTACGTGAGAATAAGTCTTCGAGGGTTTTACGTTCTCTCGGTGAACGAAGTCGCGGAGACTTGGAAGGTTCCAAGCGAAGCAGCCAAATGGTTGCTCAAACTCCGCAAGCGCAGAGGAAGTTACCGTGTCCCTAGGGGAAAATCGGTGGGATGGTACGTTGCGATCTCGGTAGCGGCGAACTGGTGTACGTCCGGCGTCCGGCCAGCAGCCGTTCGAAGCCACCTGCCATTACAAGAGGCGGAGGAAGCGCGTATGATGTTCCAACTATCTGTTGAACTGGGAGGCCATCATGCGGTTCAGGGCGACTGTAGTGCTGTCACTGTCACTCGGCGCGATGTCATTTGGCGCCTCCGCGGCTGCGCAAACCACGCCAGCTCCGCCGGTGATTACCCGAACATTGATTGCCGCAACCAAACTGTCGACCGTGACGGACGTGCCACTCTATTTCAAAGCCGTGAGTGTCACTCTCCCGTCGGGCGAGAAGAGCAGCGTCTCTGCGGCCAACGGCATCGTCTACCAGATTTCAGGATCGACGGAGGTCTCGCTCGATGGCGAGACCAAAGTGCTCAACGCAGGAGAGGGGCTGTTCATCGTCGGAGGGAAGACGTCTGTACTGAAGGCGGGCAGCGGCGGGCCATCGAGCTTCCTCCACTTCTTCCTTGTCCCAGCTGCGGACTTGGATCGGCCAGCCGAGTCGGCACCTGCCGCCGTGAGCGAATTATATCGCACAGCTGCACCGATCCCCGACCTGAAGCCAGGCGGTTATGATCTCAATCTGACACGAGTCACATTTCCGGCGCAGATGTCTTCCAACCCGCCACACCATCGGTCAGGAGCGGCTCTGTACTATGTAATCTCCGGCACGGGCGCCAACACAGTCGACGGCGCGACGGCGGAAAGAGCCCCGGGGTCCTTGATCTATGAACCGTACGCCCTCGTGCATCAATGGGGGAACCCAGGTAGTGAGCCGTTGACATTCTTGGCCTTCAACATCAATCCGGAAGGTGTGGCAGCCGTGGTTCCAGGCACACCACCCAAGAATCAATAGGTAAACGGAAGGCCCTAATATGGTGCTCACACGAGCTGAATTTCGGGCCTACGACTTTAATCGAACACCAAAGCAAAAGGCCTGGCAGCGATGCCGGGCCTTTCTTAATTGAACGAACTCTGACGGTCGGATTTAGAAGTCCATGCCGCCCATGCCGCCGCCGCCCGGAGGCATGCCACCGCCGCCGGCGTTCTTCTTCGGCAGTTCGGCGACCATGGCCTCTGTGGTGATCAGAAGCGCCGCAACCGAAGCGGCATTCTGGATCGCCACGCGAACCACTTTGGTGGGGTCGATGATGCCCTTGGAGATCAGGTTGACGTATTCGCCAGTCTGCGAGTCGAAGCCGTAGGCATACTGGTCCTTTTCGAGGAGTTTGCCGACGATCACCGAGCCGTCCTCGCCCGCGTTGATCGCGATCTGGCGCGCCGGCCAGGAGAGCGCCTTGCGCACGATCTCGACGCCGGTCTTCTGGTCGTCGTTTTTGGTGCGAAGCCCCTTGAGATGCTGGGAGGCACGCAGCAGGGCAACGCCGCCGCCCGGCACGATGCCTTCCTCGACGGCCGCACGGGTCGCATGCATCGCGTCATCAACGCGATCCTTGCGCTCCTTGACTTCGGTTTCAGTGGCGCCGCCGACGCGGATCACCGCGACGCCGCCCGCGAGCTTGGCCAGACGCTGCTGCAGCTTCTCACGGTCGTAGTCCGAGGTGGTTTCCTCGATCTGCGCCTTGATCTGCGCCACGCGCGCCTCGATGTCGGTCTTCTTGCCGGCGCCGCTGACGATCGTGGTGTTCTCCTTGTCGATCATCACCTTCTTGGCGCGACCAAGCATGGCGAGCGTGACGTTCTCCATCTTGATGCCGAGATCTTCCGAGATCGCCTGACCGCCGGTCAGAACCGCGATGTCCTGCAGCATGGCCTTGCGGCGATCGCCGAAGCCCGGAGCCTTGACGGCTGCGACCTTGAGGCCACCGCGCAGACGGTTGACGACGAGTGTGGCAAGCGCCTCGCCTTCGACGTCTTCCGCGATAATCACAAGCGGCTTGCCGCTCTGCACTACGGCTTCCAGCAGCGGAAGCAGCTCGTTCAGCGAGGAGAGCTTCTTCTCGTTGATCAGGACGTAGGCATCTTCCATTTCAACGCGCATCTTGTCGGCGTTGGTGACGAAGTAAGGCGAGATGTAGCCGCGGTCGAACTGCATGCCTTCGACGACCTCAAGTTCGGTCTCGAGCGACTTGGCTTCCTCGACCGTGATGACACCCTCGTTGCCGACCTTCTTCATCGCGTCGGAGAGGAACTTGCCGATCTCGGCGTCGCCGTTGGCGGAGATGGTGCCGACCTGGGCGATTTCCTCGTTCGAGGTGACCTTCTTGGAGTTCTTGACGAGGTCCGCAACCACGGCTTCGACCGCGAGGTCGATACCGCGCTTGAGGTCCATCGGGTTCATGCCGGCGGCAACGGACTTGGCGCCTTCACGAACGATCGCGGCCGCGAGCACGGTCGCGGTG
>JBAUUA010001231.1:0-3630 GCA_049582465.1 Bradyrhizobium sp.
TCCGGGTCCCGCGGTGAGCTGGAACATCTACATCGCGCCGCCGGCGAAGTAAGAGACTGATCGTGAACCCCGGGCCTCATGGTTCGAGACGCGCCGCGTTGCCGGGCTCCTCGCCACGAGGGTTCAGGACCTCATCCTGAGGAGCGCGCTATTGCGCGCGTCTCGAAGGATGAAGCCCCCGCACCCTGTTAGGTGCCTTCTTCGTTGAACTTGCTGGCGACGAGTTCGGTGATGGCATCGATGGCGGCTTGCGCCTCGGGGCCGATGGCGGAGACCACGATCGAAGTTCCCGGCCCTGCGGAGAGCATCATCAGCCCCATGATCGAGGTTCCGCCCACGGTCTCGCCGCCTTTGGTTACCCAGACTTCGGCGTTGAAGCGCTCGACCATCTGCACGAATTTCGCCGAAGCGCGCGCGTGCAGGCCGCGCTTGTTGATGATGGGAAGTTCGCGGGACACCGCGCCCGCGGGGACACTTGGCCCGGCCTCGTTTGCAGGCTGCGGGGCGTCGTCCTCGCTCATTTGCCGGCGAGCACCCGGCTGGCGATGGTGACGTATTTGCGGCCGGCTTCCTGGGCCATTGCGATGGCATCAGGCAGCGAGCGCTCTTCGCGAACCTTCGCAAGCTTGACCAGCATCGGTAGATTGATGCCGGCGAGCACTTCCACTTTCGGACGGCTCATGCATGAGATCGCAAGGTTGGAAGGCGTGCCGCCGAACATGTCGGTGAGGATAGCGACACCGTCACCAGAATCGACGCGGTTCACCGCCTCGATGATGTCGCTTCGACACAGATCGGAGTCGTCCTCGGCTCCGATCGTCACGGCTTCGATTTGTTTTTGCGGGCCCATGACGTGTTCGAGCGCCGCCTTGAACTCGTCGGCAAGGCGCCCATGGGTCACAAGTACTAGACCAATCATCGGAAACTCCTCGCGGGTGCTTTTTGGTGCACCGCACGAACGCGCCACTTTGACCATCCAGAGCCCCTGCGCAAGAGGGGTTCTTCGCGATTCTCCCGGAAAATTAGCGGTAGAGGGGGAGCCTGCGCCGGCTATTTCGTGGCGATAGTGGGGCTTATATGGTTACCAATTTCCTTCGAGCAATCGGCCGAAGACTGTGAAGATGATGAACTCGCGGTCATAGTCAGTGCAGCCGTAACGAGTGGGAACGCAGCGAAGCCTATCCCCACGGGTATTCTTGGTATTTTGATACCTGAAATTTGGGTCTGGAGCGCTTCGGACGGGGGCAGGCGCTCGGCATCGGCGGCGGCCAGATCGACGACCAGGTCAACTACGGCCTCGTCGACAAAATCGCAGCGGCGAATCCCCAGCCCCCGAATTTCGATCAGCCCGGCCAGTTCGAGCGCGGGGCGGACCATCAGCCGGCCGTCGCTCGCCGTGAGATGGACCCGGTCGTCGCCGATCAGCATCGCTGTGGCGATCTGCCCGGCGCGCCCGGCCAGGATGAGATCGAGCGCGAGACGCGATTTGCCGGCCCCGGAGGGGCCGCGGATCAGCACCGCGCGATTTCCCACCCGTACGGCGGAAGCGTGCACACTCGCGCCGCTTTGGGTCATGGCGTCGGCAGCCTGACCACGAAGCGCGCGCCGGCTACCGTTGCCTCGCCATCGGCGTTGATCGGACCGGGGCGGTTCTCCGCCCAGATGCGTCCGCCATGCGCCTCGATGATCTGCTTGGAGATCGACAGGCCGAGGCCGGAGTTCTGTCCAAAGCCCTGATGCGGCCGGTCGGTGTAGAAGCGCTCGAAGATCCGCTCCAGCGCGTCTTCGCGAATCCCCGGCCCGTCGTCGTCGACCACGATCTCGATTTCCGATCGCAGGCGGCGACAGACGATCCGCACTTTCTTGCCGGCTTCGGAAAACGACTGCGCGTTGGAGAGCAGATTGGAGATCACCTGTCCGAGCCGGGAATCATGGCCCGGCACCGAGAAGGTGTCGTTGGGGCCGCGCCCTTCGAAGCGCACTTCGACGGCGATGTTGTTGCCGCGCCTGGTTTCGTTGGCGACCGATGTCAGCGCATTGAGCAGCCGGCGAAGATCGACCGAGGTCATGTCCTGCCGCTGCAGTTCGGCATCGAGCCGGCTCGCATCGGAAATATCCGAGATCAGCCGGTCGAGCCGCTTGACGTCGTGCTCGATCACCTCGAGCAGCCGCGCGCGGCTGTTCTCGTTGCGCGCCAGCGGCAGCGTTTCGACCGCCGAGCGCAGCGACGTCAGCGGGTTCTTCAATTCATGGGCGACATCGGCGGCGAACATCTCGATCGCCTCGATGCGGTTATAGAGCGACTCCGTCATGTCGCGCAGCGCGCCGGAAAGATGCCCGATTTCGTCGCGGCGGCGGGTGAAATCGGGGATCTCGACGCGGGTGCGGATGCGGCGGCGGACGCGCTCGGCGCTGTCGGCAAGCCGGCGGACGGGCCCCGCGATGGTGCTCGCCAGCAGCAGGGACAGCATGATCATCACGGCGGAGGCGACGCCGCCGACTTTCAGGATCGCCAGCCGTTCGGCGGTCACCATCTGGTCGATATCGTCGCCCTGGGTCGAGAGCATCAGCGCGCCGTGGATGGCGCGGAACCGCTGCACCGGCACCGCGACCGAGACGATCACCTCGCCGCGGTCGTTGACGCGCACCACGCTGCTCTTCTGGCCTTTCAGCGCGTCCGAGACCTCCTGATAGCCGTTTCCGTTCTCAGGCCCCAACTCGCGATAGAGCGGCAGGTCGCCGCGATTGAGCCAGGTCCGGATCGCGATCGTCATCCGTTCGAAGAAGCCCGGCTTCTCCACCGAGGGCGGCGGCAGTTCGAAGCGCAGCACGTCGCCGCGGCCGTAAAGGCTGCGGCTGTCGAGAATGAGCCCGCCGTCGCGGTCGTAGATGCGGGCGCGGGTCTTGGTCGGCGAAATCAGCCGCCGCAACACCGGCGCGACGCGTTCCGGATTGATCGGAAAATCCAGCCCGGAGGATTCGTCCGGCGCGCCGTAGGTTTCGCCGGGCTTGAGGTCCTGCAGCCGGTCGGGATCGATGGTGATGGTGTTGGTCTCGACGGTGGCCGAGGCCGCGATCGCGCCGCCGATGATCTCGGCCTGGACCAGCAGGATCTGCGCCCGCGCGTCGATCAGGCCGGCGCGGAATTGCGAGAGATAGAGAATGCTCGCCACCAGCGCGACCAGGCCGGCGAGGTTCAGCGAAACGATGCGGCGGGTCAGGCTCGAGAAGGAGAGCGCGAAGAAGAACTGGCCGGCGCGGCGCAGCCAGCCGAGCGGCCGCTGCCAGCCCCGCAGCTGCGGGCTGTCGAGGGCAACGCCGTCGAGCGCGAGAGAGGCCGAGACACCCTCCGCATTCAGGCTTGGATCAGGCTGCGTTCGATCGAGCAATGGCCAAAACTGCCGGTTGTTTTCGATGGCGCCTTCGGAAAAAACGCCTTGCCCGTATCCTACCCCAGATGAGCGTCGGCGTCAGTTAACAATGGGCCTGCAAGAGGCGTGCAAATCAGGTTTCCTTGAAGCGGTAGCCCACCCCGTAAAGGGTTTCGATCATCTCGAAATCGTCGTCCACCACCTTGAACTTCTTGCGCAGCCGCTTGATGTGGCTGTCGATGGTGCGATCGTCGACATA